>NZ_JCAIUL010000025.1:0-39822 GCF_059445505.1 Paenibacillus sp. Y301
AAGTCTGTGGTCATACGATCACCAAGCCGCCAGCCTACAATCTCACGCGTACAGAGATCTAGGATGCTTGCTAGATAGAGTCTGCCTTCGCGGCAAGGGATGTAGGTAATATCCGCAACCCAAGTTGTGTTGGGTTAGAATAGCTGATACATAGGCACCCACAGACATGAACCCCGCATGCCCCATAGAGAATTGACCCGTTATGCCATTTATTAAGTTCAGGGAGACACCTAGCATAATATTGATGCAGATCATAATCAGGGTAGACTCTGCTACATCATTTATCGTACCCGTAATAAGTAACAACACTTGGATAACAACGTAGATCATAATCGCTATGACAATGCTCGACCAGAAACTTTTGTTCATTTTCTTCATGATCCCCACCTACACTTTCTCACGGCTATTCTTACCGAATAATCCCGTGGGTTTGAAGATCAAGATCAGAATGAGAACTCCAAAAGCTGCCGCGTCACGCCATGAAGAATACCCCAACGAGGATATCTCGGTCTCAATCGTTCCTAATAATAGGCCTCCTAATAGAGCACCAGGTATACTCCCAATCCCACCTATGCAGCAGCTAGTGCAGAACCAATAGCAAACGTAGCGGATATCGTTAAATTCACATTGATTCCCATAAGTCGAGCAGCTTCCAGATCGAATGAAACAGCACGCATGGCTTTACCAATCTTCGTACGATGTACAATAAATTGCAGGACAAGCATAAGAATAATTGTGATCGCGAAGATCATGACTTGATGACTATCCATCTGAACTGAACCGAATAAGGTGAATTGGTGTTTTTGAATGATTTCAGGAAATCCCTTAGCTTGTGGTCCGAGGGCAAAGATCCCTAGATTCTCTAATAAAAAAGAGACGCCGATAGCGGTTATGAGAACGGCAATACGTGAGGCATTACGTAGAGGTTTGTAAGCGAAGCGTTCGATAACAATACCAAGGAGAGCACTGATCACCATCGAAATAATCAAGGAAAACGTCAGAACCAAGTAGGGTGATAACCCTTGTGATGTTAGTGCCTTAGCTGTAAAGAGGCCAACAAATGAACCGACCATGAACACATCGCCATGAGCAAAATTGATGAGCTTTATAATTCCATATACCATGGTGTACCCTAAGGCGATTAGTGCATAAATACTCCCAACAGAAATTCCGTTAATTAATTGTTGAACGATATACTCCATCCCAGTACCCCTTCTCTATCACTTCTACAAATGATAATAAATTAAGATGATTCTTAGATGTTATGTCTCATTCCCTAATTTGTTAAATATCTTAACACAGACTATAAAATAAAACGGAAATATTTACAACCAATTTATGAATGTTTATTGAAATTTTTTCTATTCATTTGTTATTCCACGCAAAAAAAGCCATTATATGCACTCTCACGAACTGGAGAATCCCACAATGGCTTCAAAGACAATGATTCAATTAATATATCAAATATGTTATGTTATATGACATATGATAACAATTAGTACTTACTTTCTGCTGAGAGCCCTAACTTCTTCAACAACTCAATCACTTGTCTCTTCTCTTCTAGATCTAACCCAGCAACGGAATCTACGATGGTATTCTGATGTTGAGGAAAGACATCTTCTATAAAGGCTTTTCCTTCTTCCGTGAGATCAGCAAATATGACACGTCTATCGTCGGGTGACGCAATTCTGACAAGTAATTTCTTATTCTGAAGTTTATCCACGACATATGTAATGTTTCCACTTGAGATAAGAACTTTCTCACCAATTTTCTGAAGAGGTTGTGGTCCCTTATGATACAACAGATCTAGTACACCAAATTCTGTGGAGTTAAGCCCATAACTCTGAATACTACGTGTTGAATGCGCTATGACCGAATTATAAGCACGTGCCAATACAATAAATAGATCGAGTGACAGCTCATTGTTGTTCTTCACGTTCTCTTTATTTTCTCCCATGATAAAAAACCTCCGAATGTATTATCTTAATATAAAGATAGTACATTCGGAGGCCTATTGTCAAACTTAATACGTTCTACTTTGCATCTGAGTTAAGCTTTTGAATTCATAGCCTTGTTTCCTTGCATCATCAATAATCCGTCCCATGGCTTCTGTATTGTCCTTTGATACCGAATGCAACAGAATAACGGCACCCGGATGAAGTTGTTTCATCACTTGGGTATAAGCATACTCTGAGCCTTTTTGGGTGGCGGGATCCCAATCTTTGTAAGCAACAGACCAGAACACATTCGTATACCCTTCAGCCCGACTTGCAGCTAGCATAGATTCGTTAAAAATCCCCCGTGGTGCACGAACAAAAGCCATTTCCTTTTGGCTCGTTATATCTGCTACGGCTGTCTTCACCTTCAGCAATTCGTTCTTTAATTGCTCGTTAGAAATCGTGGTTACGTCGGGATGACTCCACGAATGATTGCCTACAAGATGTCCTTCAGAGACCATTCTTTGAACCAATTCAGGCTGATCCTTCACATAATGCCCTGTGATAAAAAAGATTGTAGGAACCTTCTTATCTCTTAGTACATCTAGAATTTTGGCCGTATAACCATTCTCATACCCATTATCGAAGGTCAAATAAATATCCTTCTGCTTCGTATCTCCAAGGAAGATAGCTTCATGTTTTTCTAGAATGTCTTTGAACCCTTCCTCATTTATGGAGGGAAGTTGTCCATCTTTACTCTTCTTAAACCCAAAGTGAAAAGCTTGTTGACTAGGATTAGCACCTGCTGTAGCTATGGGTTGAACCATTTCATACATCAATAAAAGACAACCCAACATAAGAAAGATACGACGTTTCATGGAGAGCCGGTCACCTCTATACAAGATTTCATGGTAATTTACCAAGTTAGAGGTAATATTCCACATCTTCTCCTAAGATATGTACCTTCTAAATAATAATTGAGTCACCCCGTATCCGATCCATACACCAAGAATGTTGAGAATCAAGTCATCAATATCACAACTACCGACTCGTAACAGCATCTGAGATACCTCTAGAACGATCACAAGAGGTACGAAATATAGCGTTAATCTCCAATACGATCTTAGGCTTTTAAATAACAACGGTAGCACGAATCCAAATGGAACAAACACGCCAACATTCCCAAATAAATTAATGATCCATGATGTCTTAAATCCGTGACGGACACTATCCAAATAGGACCAAATGGTCTCCAGTGGAACTAAATTATACACAAGAGGACCTTCCGTATGTCTTGTACGGCCAAATCCAAAAAACATCCAATATATAAGGCATATACTATACAAGACCATCAATATCCCAAGTAGACAAAGACCTATCCTACTTCCATTATTCAATCGTACGCCCTCCTAGTTACGCATCAGAACCTCCACTTTTCCATCTTGGTGGCCAATAATCGCTAAATTAGCTCGTCCAATAAATAAGCCATGATCTACAACACCAGGAATGCTAAGGATTTCATTGTGAAGCTCAAGTGGGGAGGCAATAGAACCGAAATTACAATCTGCAATATAATTTCCGTTATCCGTCATGAATAGCTGTTCTTCATCTGTCCGTAATTGAATATGGCAACCGAGGGTCTGCAATGATTTAATGGTCCATTCCACTGCAAATGGGACGATCTCAACGGGTAAAGGAAATCTCCCTAATGTTTCGACTACCTTATGCTCATCCGCAACAATGATTAGACGTTTACTATGATGGGCGACAATCTTCTCTCTGAGAAGAGCGCCACCGCCACCTTTGATCAACGCCAGATCTGAATTAATTTCATCTGCTCCATCAATGGTAATATCCAGGCCGTCTATATCTCTGAATGAAATAATGGGAATTCCAAGTGTGAGCGCCTGTTTCTCCGATGCCCTAGAGGTCGCTACTGCCTGTATAGACAAGCCTTCATGCACTCGTTCACCAATACGTTGAATTGCCCAATAGGCTGTTGACCCGGTTCCCAACCCAACTGTCATCCCATCTTCGATGTATTGCACTGCATATTCTGCAGCGATCCTCTTCATATTCAACAAAATTCACTCCTTCATACATAGTGACGTTACTGTGTACAAGCATAAACGGCCTCGCCGTCCTTTAGCGGCGAAGAAACGTTTAGCGTTGAAATATAAGACTATTTATAAGCAGAAATACTTATAAATTCTTATATTTCAAAAAAACTGAGCTTATCGAACCCTATTCCCAAGGATGGCTGGTACGTCCTTATTGGAATAGATCGCATAAGCTCAGCCATAGGTGGTTACATATGAATCATTACGATTTAAAAGCAAGAACGACCGAGTCAGATTTGGGTTCATACCCAACTTTCATATAAATATGATTAGAGATAGGATTGCTCATATCCGTATATAAACTGGCAAACTCATAGGGTCCACGCAACATATTTCGTGTTAATGTTGATACGCAAGATGCGGCATATCCACGGTTTCGATACTCTAATGGGGTATACACCAAATTAACAACAGCTCCGTGAAGTGTAGGTCTAGTCTGTTGAGCCATAGATACAGGTTCTCCATCATCCCATAAATAGATAGCCGATTGTTCCGTCCCATTTTGAGCCATATCAATCGCTTTTTTCATGGATATCGCTTCCATCGCTTCCGCAGCGAAATCATAGATCCACTGACCCAACATAGGAATATCACGTAACTCAGCAGCTCTAAATATACCTGGACTCAGTTTCATATCTTGCACTTTCGTACAAGCATATATGCGCTGATCCATCTGAACTTCGTAAGATTGCCCTGTTACCTCTTGCCACTTATCCGCGAACAAATATGCGGTCTCACGTATCGCAATAATACTGGGTACTTGGATAACTTCTTGATGAAGGATATGATCGATTGCTAGAGAGATAGCCTTGATTCGAACGTCGTCATTTTTCACCTTATCGCTAATGTATACAATAAGGGATGCACTTGTTTTTAGAAGACTAAGGATATCTTGTTCCCCATCACTTACGATTGCCATGAAAGGTAATGGCCCTACATGATGAGCGTCTTTAGCTGTATGCTTAATAGACTGGACTAATCGGTAAGCAATACCTAACGGAAGATTATTAAGCGCTTCATTCTCCATTAACAACGGTTCAGCGCGTTCTAAGAAGTCAGACGGTTCAACATAACTCTGAATATGCATGATTCAATCTCCCTTCATTAGCCCATTTTTTCTACCATAACACAATCATGGGAAAAGGGAAGGATGAATTATCGCACAACTCCATTGTTATTTTTTATTAACACCTGATCTAATCGATTTAATACTTCTATTTCTTCCTCATTAATCGCCGATTCATATAGAGCTATTCCCGATAATAACTCACCTTTTTGTATGGCATGTCGGATATTATGGAGCATCACATTCTCAGCTTCGTAGAGTTTAAGTTCGCCACGCTTACCCGTTACCCGACATAGATAGGCATGTAAATTCTGCTCTCCAACCAAGTATGACGTATGATACAACGAGACCAGTGTTAATGAATCTTGATCTTGCCACTTATCTGTTATATGAACGGTGTATTGAACTGCGCTTGCACTCGGTGCATTACTTTTTTGTTTCTCTGCAATAATCTGCGAATTCTTCCATGCTAGTACACCAGCTGCACCCAGCAGTATAATACCAACTACTAATGCAACATATATCACGCGATATTCTCCTTTGTATGGTGTTCCTTCTGAACACTTAATGACCTAGTAATGTTTGAATTAGCCCTTGTCTTAGTTGCTCACGATCATAGTGAGAGTTATCAATCATGGTCCACGGGAGAGACAATTCGTTCATAATTTTCTTTTCCAATTGTTTTCTCGCATGAAGTACTTGTAACGTTCCGTCCATCCCAGAATATCCATGTGCTTGTCCATAACCTTGTTGTGTGTAATAATCTATGAACCCGATTGACCATTCCGTGGGTCTTTCTTCTACTGCTTTCTTAAAGGTATGGTCATATTCCTTCTGATCGATGTAGATTAACCTAGGATTCAGAGAACCAATCGCATCCTCTAATGTCCTCACATAACGAATAGATTCCTCTTCATGTCGGTTATACTTGACCATACTTACCGTAACAGGATTCTGGATGAAACAACATTCAAATACATATATCTTCTTTTGGACAGCAGCCGCTTCACTGAATCTTTTCCATTTAGCAGCGATAAGCTCCATATTTCGCTCAAAAGATATTTCATAAATATCCTGTTTGAAAATATCGTCAAATACAGAAGTAGGTAGACGAGATTGGTCATCTTGTTGCATTTTTCGATAGGGTAAGAAATAGTTCCCTTCTTCATAAAAAGCAGTTCGATTAATCAACGTCTGATGGCTTTGATGTCTTTCACATAGTTCTTCCCATTCCTGTGGTGTGAAGATAGCAACCCCTTCATAGTCCGCTGGGTGGTCCACATCTCCTTCTAATACTAACTCAACATCTTTACCTTGTTCTTTAAGAATGTCATATACCAACTGTGCACTTGTTGATTTCCCTGATCCTGGAAGTCCCTCGACTAAAATTAATTTCGTATTCAAGTCCCTCACCTCTTTTTACTCCATTCTAAGAAATTTCTCCTGAGATAGCAAAAAAAGACACTATTTAACCGGAATGAGCATTTTGCTGATTTCAATTGGTCCCGGCATAAAGCCTAAATTATAATACATAGACTCCACTGGATTTCCTTGTTGAACATAGACTCTAAGATACGGATAGAGATCTGTTAACATACCTAATGATCTCTTAATCATATTCGTTCCTATCCCTCTCCTCCTATATGTCGGAAGAATACCGAGATGCTTAATTCTTGGAATGTCATGATTCATAGATAATAAACAAGCACCAATCAGAGCATTATTTCTTTTATCATAAACTAATGTTGAAGCACGGAGTAGATGTTTATTAGTTTCCTTAATGATCGTCTGTGTTTCCGTAATATAGTGACTAATCGACTGCTGCTTACTATTTACTCCCCAAATACAATCGGAATGACATCTATAGAAAAGGTGACCGATCTCCTTATCATTCGTAAAGGAACGTTTAGCTTCAGTATCTTCAATAATAGACCTGATGATTGTGACTTGCTCATCCCATTCACACGCCAGTGACTCTGTAGGTCGTTGCATCCAACGATAACGATGCTCATCGGGCCAGAACCCTGCCCTTGCAAATAGCTCTACTTGGTCTTGTAATACTTCATATACATGGATCGGTAATTTGGCATCAGAGCATTTCAGCAGAGCATCCTTTAACAATTGGACGATTGTGTGTTGCTGATTAAATGGTGGAATAAAATAGAGTAGCCTCATCCGGTTCGGAGCGAGCATTACACCACCGATCTTTAATCTGCCTTCATAAATCCAGAATACGTTGAGGTTCATGTGAACCCATACATTCTCTTCCTTAAACATACGAATGTATTCCGCGTTGTAATAAATAGAGCAAAATTGTAGCCACTCATGTTTATTAGCCTTCTGTAAGTGAAATTGTCCAGATAACTCATATCGATCGAACGGAGTAGACCCGTTAGCAAGTTCCATCGTAGCACACTCCCATCGTATAACCTTAGCTTTCCAATTATAGATATCAAGGATGGCGCACAAATAGAACCTGCTCCATAGATGACTACGCTCCCCACTTGGTAGACATTTTGGAGGACCTCGTCCGAAGCAGGTTTCGTTGCTCGATTACACATTACCCTTTCACAGAGCCACCCATCAGTCCACGCACGAAATACTTTTGAAGAGCAAAGAACACAGCTAGGGGCATAATCATCGATATGAATGAAGCTGCAGTAAGCAGATGCCAGTCATTTCCGTAAGAGCCGACCATTTCAGCAATCCGCATGGACAACACTTGAACATTAGGTTGACTACCAATAAAGACAAGGGACACCAGATAGTCATTCCATACCCACAGGAATTGAAAGATTCCTATCGATGCAATAGATGGAACCGATAGCGGTAAGATTAATCTAGTGAAAATAGTAAAATTAGAGGCTCCATCCATGAAGGCGGATTCGAATAAATCTCGTGGAAGCTGACTAATATAACTGTACAAAAAATAGGTGCTGAGCGGTAATCCAAACCCAGTATGAGCAATCCAGATTCCTAAATAAGTCCCGTTGAGACCCAGTGACGTGAAATTCTGTAGCACAGGAATAAGTGCAACTTGTAGTGGGACAACCAGTAGCGCAACTACAATAACAAAGATTGTCTTACGTCCCGGGAACTTCATCCATGCAAAGGCGTAAGCAGCAAAAGCAGCAATTAAGACAGGAATAATTGTAGCTGGAATAGCAACCGTCAACGTGTTTACAAAGGCTCTAGTGAGATTGCTACCTTTCTCTGTCTTCACACTGCCGTCAGATTGTGTGATCTCATAACTTTTACCTCCGAGAACATTCTTGTAATTATCAAGAGTGAACACGGCGTTGGTCTTCCACTGTTTCTCTTGAATATCGACAACCCGTCCTCTTCGATTCTGCCACACGATCTTCTGACCATCTGCTGTCGTTACGCCTACTTTTAATTGTTCATCTGAATAACTTGTGCCAGCAACTTCAATTGGTTTCTTCAGATCAGTATCCTTAGGAAGCTTTAACTGTTCCTCCGTCTCCCAACCCTTATGAGGAAATACCGTCCACCAACCGGTCTCCAGAATATCGTGTGCGGGTCTGAACGAAGACACAAATAGTCCTGCGGTGGGAATAATCCAGATCAAACAAATGAATCCGAGGATACTATTCACTAGCCACTTTGAACCTTTTTTCTTCTTTTTGTGCCCCCGGCTCATGAGAATCCTCCTCCTTGTTTGCGCATTTGACGAAGATTAAAGATCAGAACTGGAATAATAGCAATTAATAGAACGATGGCCAGTGTTGCACCATACCCATTGTTGCGATACATGAAGAATTGTCTGTAGAACTGTGTAGCCACAACATCTGTATCGTATTGCCCACCCGTCATTACCATGACGACATCGAATATTTTGAGAGTAAATACTATTATAGTAGTCGTAACAGATAGAATAGTAGTCTTCATATAAGGAATCATAATACGGAAAAAGATCGTGATCTCATTCGCTCCATCCATTCGTGCAGCTTCAAGAGATTCTTCGGGAATGCCTTTGATTGCGGCAGATAATAACACCATGGCAAAGCCCGTCTCCATCCAGATCAGAATCACGATAAGAAATAGATTGTTCCACGGTTGAGAGAAAGACGCCCAAGCCTGTGCCTCACCACCTAGTGCTACAACAATGGCATTAAGTAGTCCAATCTGTTCATCACCCGGTTTGTAGTAATACACGAACTTCCAGATTACGCCAGCTGCAACCATAGATATGGCCATAGGCATAAAGATGATCGATTTCGCAAGCTTCTCGAAACTACTCCGGTCGGCCAGAACTGCAATAAGTAAGCCAAGCGACACACATAAGAATGTTCCTAATATAACCCATAGTAAGTTATTCCGTAGGGCTGATAGTAACAACCGATTCGTGAAAACCGCTATATAGTTACTGAATCCTACAAAATCAACAGAACCTGCATCCATAAAACTAAATATGAGTGTTCTTACTGTAGGATACAGCAGTAACCACCCTAGCAATATCAGGGCAGGTGCCACAAAGACTAAAGGCTGAATGCGTTGTCTCCATTTCACAGAATACTGTTCAACCACCCAATTTAGAGATAAATAAATCGTGTATACGCCTACAACTCCCCAGATGATGGCCAGAATCCCATACAATATAGGAGTAAGACTTCCATCTCGTAGAAACATAAAGATACGCCAATGGATAAGTAGGTTCATTCCAGGCACAAGTATTGTTATCAATGTTAGCCACAGCCATTTATGTCGCGACATCAACGTTCCCATCTTGTCCCTCCTTTTTACGAAATCTAATAGGATAAAATATGTTTAATTACAGAACGAAGGAGTAAGGAGTTTCCTCCTATCTCCTCCGATTCAAACCTACTTCCTTTTAGATGAACTAATCACTAGGCTATAGATTACTTTGGAAAGCCTTCTTGCATTTCCTTCAAAGCTCCATCCAGATCTACAGTGCCACTAACATAATCGGTTGCGCCTTTCCAGAATGTACCAGCCCCTACAGCTCCAACCATAAGATCAGATCCATCGAATCGAAGTGTATCTGCTGTTTGAACAAGTTCTGCCATACGACGATCCACATCATTAGAATACCAACTAAGATCTGCATCATTCATTGGAGCAATGACACCACCCGATTGAATCCATGTCTTGATCGATTCCCCTGTTGTAAAGAATTCCATCGCTGCACGAACCTCTGGGCGGTCATTGAACATCGAGTAAATATCTCCCGCAACTAATAATGGCTTCCCATATTGAGGATCAATCGGTGGTAGATAGAAGAAATCCATATCTTCACCCATTTTTACCGTATTCGGAAGATTACTTGTAATGAAACTCGCTTGACGATGTAACCATGCCTTCGGTGGAGTCTGTGCCAATGGGTTTAGTGCATCACTAGACGCTGTCGTCACGATTGACTTCACGCCACCTAGAACATAATCTTCATTGAACCAAATGTCAGACATAACCTTAAAGGCATTTTTCACTTCTGGTGAAGTAAATGGAAGTTCTCCTTTTACCCACTTATCATAATTCGCAGGTGTTGTTGTCCGAAGCATTATATCTTCGATCCAATCGGTAGCAGGCCAACCTGTTGCTGCTCCACTTCCAATACCAATAGACCATGCAGGATCCCCGTCATCTGATATTTGTTTCGTTAATGCCATCATCTCATCCCAAGTCTGAGGAACGGTGTAACCTGCTTCCTCAAACTGTTTCTTAGGATACCAGACTAGACTCTTCACACTTGAGCGTGCCCAGACTCCTGCCATAATGTTGCCGCTTGCTCCATCCATATTCGCCATATCAAGCCAGCTCTTATTGTAGTTCTTCTCTAAGTATGCTTTATCGATAAACGATGACACATCGATAACTTTACCTTGTTTAACAAAGGTAGCTAGTAGTCCTGGTTGTGGGAAGTCTGCAATATCTGGTGCATTACCTCCATCTACACGAATAGAGATCGTAGCTTCAAATTCCTTTGACCCTTCGTATTGAATATCGATCCCTGTCTTATCTTCGAAATCCTTAATACTTGCGATGAATTTCTGCTCGTCTTCATCAACGAATGGACCGAACATCGATACTTTCGTACCCTTGAATTTCCCAGCTAAAGCTTGTTCCAGAAAAGTTCCATCACTTGTAGCAGGTTCCGCTACTGCAGGTTCTGTCACTTTTGGTTCCGTTTCTACTGTTGCAGGTTCTTTTGTCGGTTCTGCTTCCTTGTTTGAATTTCCACCGCACGCACTTATTACCATCGTGAACAAAAGTACTATGATGACGATAGGCATCATTCTACGTTTATAGTGTGTTTTCATAGACCTGACTCAACCCCTTTACCTATTTGTTTGCGCTCCCATACAAGCATATGCACCTTGTCTTCATTTCAATTCTAAATAGTAAAAAAAAAAGACTGCAAAAAGGCGATAATCCGTTTAACTGACTGGAATATCGCCTTTTTCAAAATATAAGAATTTATAAGTATTTCTGCTTATACATAGGATTATATTTTCAACGCTAAACGATTCATCGCCGCTAAAGGACGGCGAAGCCGTTTATGCTTGTTTAAAATATGTCTTGAACAATCATATCTCTAGAAAATCAAGCCACTTAATACAAACAATAGATTCATAATGAAATGAAGAATGATAACCGGAAGCAACCCTTTTAACCGGATTGCTATCCCTCCTAATAGCATGCCTAAGACAGAGAACAAAACACATACAATCCAAGGAAATCCAATCGAATAATGATACATACCGAAGCCGAAGCTAACGACAACCAATCCCCACTTCTCACCCAGCACATCGACGAATCGACTTAGTATGAGCCCTCTCCACAATACTTCTTCCAATACGGAATTGAGCAATGCAAATAGCAACCCAAACCGCAGGAATATATATATCGACTCTGAATGGGAACCGAATCGTCTCAGTAAAACTACCTATTTTCATATAATCTGTTGTCGTTTTGTTCAACTGTCCATATAGAAGAAACGGAATAATAAATCCAAGTAGACTCAACCGTGAGCTAGCAATGATAAATTCTCTTGGTAGATCTACAAAGTTAAGATAATCCGTTATATAGAAATTAAAGCAGCCGGATAACCAATATCCCAATAGATATAGAACACTCCATAAGGACACGTCACGAATACCACGAGATAAAGATTGCATCGAATGAATGACACCTAGAACAAGGATCCATCCAATACTCACATAGATTGTAGTTAGTTGAACTTCAATTACGCTTCCGACAAAGTTAACGAACATGGCCATTAATGAAAGGCTAGAAATATGATTTCGCTGTGACATTCAAGCTTTCTCCCCTTGCGACTTACTAAAGAGATTATTTTATTCCTTTTCAGTTGAAGGTTTATTCATTGCAATTCGCGCTTTGCCCATCATGAATACGACAACTACAGCTATACCGATGGGAATCAAGGCATACAGAAATATATGCGATATAGATGATGACATAGCATCAACAATTTTATCAAGTATATCGGCAGGAATCGACTTTCGTACATCCGCTTTAAATATTTCCCGAGGATCTGGAATATTTGTTAGATTAGCTGCTGCTCCCTCCATACCCTTGAAATTATCGGCAAGCTTACTCGAAAATAGGTTACCTTGGATCGTACCGAATATCGTAATTCCCAAAGTCATTCCAAGTGAGCGTAAGAATTGATTCGTTGAGTTGGCTGTTCCTCTGAATCGAGGTTCAAGGTTGTGTACAGTTGAGATCGGTAATAACGAGAAGGAGAATCCCATCCCAAATCCTACTAAGATCATAAAGCCTGTTAAATAGGAACGTGCTGTGTCTGGCGTAAGCGTACTTAGCATGAACATACCTGCGAAATACGCAATGACCGATATGATCATTAAATTGCGATAACTTGTTTTTGTCGAGAAAATACCACCAATCGAACTACCCACTACAGATCCTAGCATCATGGGGGTAAGAACTAACCCGGCATTTGTCGCAGATCCTCCATATACAGCTTGTACAAAAATAGGGATATATACGGTTAAAACGATAAATGTTCCTCCATAAAGAAGAGCTAATATTTGAGAAGCAGCAAATAGTCTTCGTTTAAACAGCCAAAAAGGAAGAATCGGTTCTTCCGCTTTGAGTTCGATAAAGAAGAAGGCAATGAAACATCCTGCAAATACAGCAAATAACGAAATAATGACAGACGAATTCCAAGCGTAATCTTTACCGCCCAATTCTAGAGCAAACATTAGACTGATCACAGCAACGACAAGTGTCGATGCGCCCCACCAGTCTATTTTTTGTTTAATCAATTGCTTCGACTCATGATATGAGCGAGTAATCAACAGGAATGATACGATACCTATAGGAACATTTATGTAGAAAATCCATTCCCAACCTGCAAATTCAGTAATATAGGCTCCAAGTAATGGACCTATAACACTTGCAGCACCAAATACAGCGCCAAGAAGTCCAGTCATCTTCCCACGATTCTCTGGAGGAAAAATATCAAAAATAATCGTAAAGGCAATCGGCATTAACGCCCCGCCACCAATACCTTGAATGGCACGATAGATACTTAACTGTTCAATACTATGTGCGAAACCACACAATATCGAACCCAATAGGAAGACCGTAATTCCAAATATAAAGAACCTTTTCCGTCCATACATATCTGACAGCTTACCAAAGATCGGCATTCCTGCCATCGTTGTAATCATATAAGCAGAAGTTACCCATACAAATTTATCAAATCCACCTAGATCAGATACAATTGTACCCATAGCAGTGGCAACGATCGTATTATCAATCGCTGACATAAATATCGCTAGTAGCAGACCTGCTACAACCATCTTAATATTACTTTTCGATGTTTCCACACTCAGTTCTCCCTCGTAAACAGTTTCAAATTATTAGCTTTTTAAGTCTAAGTTTTGAAGATACTAATGTCAAGAAATTACTCTTTGTCACAGAAAGAAACGGATGTTCCCCCTTTTAATTGAGGGGGTCATCCGTTTCATGTATTCATGTCGACTAATCTAACCAAGAGACTATACCTAACTTCTAGACGTTCACTTGTACGCCTGCTTGGCTTCCTTTTAATCCCCAAATTTCAGAAGCATACTTGGTAATCGTACAATCACTTGAGAATTGACCAGAATGAGCAATATTCACGATCGACTTTCTCTGCCACTCCTTCGTATTCCGATAAGAAAGGTCCACTTCCAAATGTGCCTCCGTATAACTAGCGAAATCCTTAAGTACAAAATACTCATCATTGGTACTCATAATGGAATGAAATATGTCTGCAAACTCATGCCCTTGGTTACAGAAGTAACCCGGATTCACTAATTGATCCATGACTTTACGTACACGTGCATCATTATAATATACATCTTTGACTGCATAACCACCATGCTGATAATAATCAAGTACCTGGTCGGATTGTAATCCGAAGATAAACATGTTGGCATCCCCAATCATATCGCGCATCTCCACATTAGCTCCATCCATCGTACCCAACGTCAATGCACCATTCATCATAAATTTCATATTCCCCGTCCCTGATGCTTCTTTACTAGCTGTTGAGATTTGTTCACTAATGTCCGCAGCTGGAATGATCTTCTCGGCTAATGAGACAGAATAGTTCTCTAAGAATATGACTTTTAACTTTCCATTTACTTTTACGTCTTGATTAACTTGATTAGCTACCGTATGAATAAGTTTTATAATTCTCTTCGCAAGCGAATAGCTTGGTGCCGCTTTGGCCCCGAAAATAAAAGTGCGGGGAACACAGTCCATCGATGGATTCTCTTTTAACTGATTATATACATGCATGATGTGTAGTACGTTCATCAGCTGTCTCTTGTAGCCATGTAGTCTCTTCACCTGGACATCAAAGATAGAGGTTGGATCAACGACGATTCCCTGTTGCTCATGAATATATGAAGTGAGTTTCATTTTGTTATGTTGTTTAATCGCTCGAGTGCGATCTTGGAATCCGCTATCCTCATTGTATTTCAATATTCCTATCATTTCTTGCGGATGATCCATCCAACGTGTACCAATCGATTCACTAATTAGATTAGACAACGCTGGATTTGCATGCATCAACCACCGACGGTGTGTTATCCCATTCGTCTTATTGTTGAATCGATTGGGATACAGATCATGGAACAATTTCATTTCGCGCTTGATCAGAATATCCGTATGAAGGGCTGCAACACCATTCACGCTATAACTACCTACAATAGCCAAGTTCGCCATTTTCAATTGCTGACCATCAATGATAGACATCTGCGGTACGATCTCCGGATGATCTGGGTACTTCTTCATCAGCATGCCACAAAAACGGGTATTGATCTCTTCAATAATCATATAAATGCGTGGGAGTAGATCTTTCACCATGGAGACAGGCCATTTCTCAAGCGCTTCACTCAACGTTGTATGATTCGTATAGGATACCGTCCTTGTGGTTATGTCCCAGGCTTCGTTCCACCCCAAACCATTCTCATCAATTAATATCCTCATCAATTCAGGGATAACAAGTGTAGGATGAGTATCATTAATATGAATAGCAACTTTTTCAGGTAAGTGATCCATGGTAAGCCCAAGCTTTTCAAAAGTCCTCAGAATACTTTGCAATCCTGCAGAACATAAAAAGTATTGCTGTTTGAGCCGGAGTAACTTGCCTTCATACTGAGAATCATCGGGGTATAGAAATTCAGATATAGATTCAACAGAACGATTATAATTGAGAAATTTATAGTAGTTATTCGCACCTGTTAGTTTCGAGAGATCCAAGTTAGATTCTGCACTCCATAATCGCAATGTGTTGACATGATCACCACCATAACCAATAACAGGTATATCATAAGGTATAGCTGTGACCGCTTCATAATGTTGGGTTTCAAATACTAATTCTCCATCTACCTCTGTAGTGTCAACATACCCCCAGAAGCGAACCTCAACTTTTTTATCAGGTCTACGCACTTCCCATTCGTTACCTTTCCGAAGCCAATCATCAGGTAGTTCCACTTGGTTTCCTTCAATAATTTTCTGTTCAAATAAGCCATATTTATATCGAATTCCACATCCATGCCCAGCGTACTGAAGCGAAGCTAAAGAATCCAAGAAACAGGCCGCGAGTCGCCCTAACCCACCATTACCTAGCCCTGCATCGGATTCCTCTTCCTCAATTTTCTCTAGATCCCATCCTATTTCTCTAAGACCATCTCTAACAAGCTCAAGCACACCAATATTAAGCAGATTGTTACCTAGTAGACGACCAATTAGAAATTCCATCGAGAAATAATACACTTGCTTTTCCTGATCGATTTGGTAACTTTGATTCGTCTCAACCCAATTCTTACCTACATATTCGCGGATCATGTTACTCAAAATTTTATAGATATCTGCTGCTTGAGCTTCCTTCATTGCTTTTCCCAATTTACTGACTAGATTCTCCTGAAAGAGTTGCTTGAAAGCTTCTTTGTTGTTAAACATATTGACATCCCTCCTGCGGGTGGATCTATCAGATGATGCTACTTTTAGCTATGACATAAGGTTTCCTCACGTCCCCTATAAGCTTACGATTGCGCGACAGTAGCACATCTTTATCCATAATCACATTCTCAATCACAGCATTCTCTTCAATCACACATTTCTGCATGATGACTGAATTGATAATTCGCGCACCCTTGTGCACCTTTACTCCACGAAAGAGAATACTATTCTCAACGGTTCCTCCAATAATACAACCATTAGCAAGAAGTGAATTGCTCACTTGAGCACCATCTAAATATTTCGTAGGGGCCTCATACTTAATCTTGGTATGCACAGGTTGTTCTTTGAACAGGCTTTGAAAATGTGGTTGATTCAACAAGTCCATACTGTTCTTGTAATAGCTTTCAATTGAATTAATGACCGCGTGATAGCCTTTATAGGAATATGCAGCAATGTTCAAATTATGGCGATTCCTCTGAATTGCATCGCGAAAGAAATAATTCTCCCCATGGGCAATACATTTACTAATGAGTTCAAGATATAATTGTTTCTCCATTATAAATACTTCTATATATACGTTTAAATGGTCCTTTTCGTGATGAATATCAACGACATCTCCATGCTCATTAACCTCAATACGCAAACAAGGTTCATGCTCAGGTTCAAGGTGCTCTACTTGCTTATATACAACGGTAACATCAGCACCTTTTTCGAGATGATATCGATATACATCTTCAAAGTCGACTTTGTTAATATGCTGACTTCCGGCATTCACCACATATTTCTCAGATCCACGGTAAAAGAAGTCCATATTATTGTGTAAATGCTGTAAGTCCCCCTCAGACGTATCCGTAGGATCGTTCCAGTCTGGAGGGAGTACAAACAATCCACCGTGCTTATGGTCTAAATCCCAAGGTTTCCCTTGCCCTACATGGTCCATAAGTGAGCGATATTTGCGACGAACGAAAAGAGCAATGCTTTCCATACCAGAATGCATCATGTTGGACAATACGAAATCGATTAACCTATATCGACCGGCAAAGGGCACGGCAGCACCGCATCGAAAATAGGTTAGTTCGTTTAATTGATCCAGTTCATGATCAAGATTAATTACACCCATAAGTTCTTTCATTCACGCCACCGTCCTCTACCTTAATAAAATCCCTGTTTTAGTTGAAGTCTCCTCATCCTGCTGGTTATCGATGAGTATAATTTCGTTCTCATCATCTCGTTTAAGTCCAATCTCGGTGTTATCTTCAATGATGGTATTCTCACTAACGATCGCTTTGTGAATTCGAACATTGTTACCAATCTTCACGTTTGGCATGAGGACCGAATCTGTAATAACGCTACCTTCACCTACTTCTACTCCAAAAAAGAGAACAGAGTGGTCAATTTCCCCGTTAATAATACATCCTTCACTAATGATACAATTTCGTACGATAGCGTCTGAAGCAATGTATTGTGCAGATTGAATCGGATTACGTGAATAAATACGCCAATCTGGATCATTGAGATCGAGTGGAGGATGATCGGTTAATAAGTCCATATTACATTCCCATAAACTCTGTATCGTTCCAACATCTTTCCAATATCCTTCAAAAGGATAGGCATATAATACTTTGTTATTCGTCAGCAAAGCCGGAATAATATCTTTGCCGAAGTCAAAGGAGGAAGCTGTCTTTTGTTCATCCTCCATTAAATACTGTTTAAGAACAGGCCATTTAAATAAATAAACTCCCATGGAAGCCAAAGTACTCTTAGGGTTTACTGGCTTTTCCTCAAATTCAAATATGCGTAATTGTTCATCCGTATTAAGTATCCCGAATCGACTTGCCTCTTCTAGCGTGACATCGATGACCGAGATCGTACAATCGGCATTATTTTGTGTGTGGTATTGTAACATAAGGTCATAATCCATCTTATAAATATGGTCACCTGATAAAATCAGTACATGTTCAGGGTCAAATTGTTCGATGAACTTTAGATTGCGATAAATGGCATCTGCTGTCCCCCGGTACCAATTACTACCATCTGCCTGTTCATGAGGTGGAAGTACGTAGACACCACCATTCTTTCGATCCATATCCCAGTCGCTTCCAATCCCGATATAGGAGTGAAGAACTAAGGGCTCATACTGTGTCAGAACGCCCACCGTATCCATTCCTGAGTTAGAGCAATTACTTAGAGGGAAATCTATAATTCGATATGTGCCTCCAAAATACACAGCAGGTTTAGCAAGGCCCTTAGTCAGACTTTTGAGTCTTTTGCCTTGTCCACCTGCTAGGAGCATAGCCACGACTTCTTTTTTCTTCATAAAAATAAGCGCCTCCTTCATAACGAGTGATAAATCACTGAATAGTAATAAATGAACTTGTATGTGGCTCTTAGAAGATTAAGTAGTACTTGGCTACATGTTAGCAATTCTAATGTTGTTGAATTAAGAAAGGAAGGAGATCGTACTAAGTAAAAAAAGATCGGAAGAATTGAACGAGTGTAACGGGGAAATAAGCGGTTATCTAAAGACTAAAGTAGATGCATTTGTAGTCAGTCTACTCGATGTCTTTATTATAATTATTTTCGATAATTTTAGATATATTTTTAATAATAAATGCTTAATTTTCCCAAAAAATAATAAAAAACCATAAAAAATGAGTCTCTAGAATCGCTTCTAAGACTCATTTCTTATGGTTAATTGTTAGCTCAATTTACTTGTTCTATTATGTCAGTTCATGCACAGACCACACTGTCCCCGATGGCGCTGCACCTCCAATTGACAACCCGATGGTCAATCCATTTGCAACATAGAATATACCGATAACATCTCCTGCATTTAATTGTACGTCAACTGTTAATGTGACCGAACTATTTCCAAGTATTGTTCTTAAGCTTAACAACAGCAAAATATTTACATCTAGGATTGGAAATAGACCTGTTACCAGATCAGTGACCGCAGGTGATGTTCTTCGAATAACAAACGAAGGACTTATCCCTGACCCTAGAGCAACAGAAATCGACGCAGTTGTTGTATAACTGACGACTGCCTTGATCGAATACCTTCCTGTTGTTGGCACGGTATAAGATCCTGTTGCCGCGTTAAACCCCGTCCCAGTGTAGTACGGTGTTGTAACCGTCCAATTGTCTAGTTGTTGAGTCGCACTCATAGTAGAAGATGCCCGTTGAGCTGAAAATCCAGTTGCTAATACATTAGGTCCTGTAGGTCCTGTGACTCCTGTAACTCCCCTTACTCCCGTGGCTCCTGTTACTCCGGTTGCACCTGTTGCTCCAATCCCCGTTGCTCCTGTTACACCAACTGCTCCTGTGGCTCCGGTTGCACCAACTGCTCCAGTTGCTCCCGTAACTCCTGTTACTCCGGTTACTCCCGTGACTCCTGTGACTCCTGTGACTCCAATCCCCGTTGCTCCTGTTGCACCAATTGCTCCGGTTGCTCCGGTAATTCCTGTTGCGCCTGTTACACCAACTGCTCCAGTTGCTCCTGTTACTCCGGTTGCACCTGTTGCTCCAATCCCCGTTGCTCCTGTGACTCCGGTTACTCCTGTGACTCCAATCCCCGTTGCTCCTGTTGCACCAATTGCTCCGGTTACTCCTGTTACTCCGGTCGCTCCGGTAATTCCTGTGGCTCCTGTTACACCAACTGCTCCTGTGGCTCCTGTTGCTCCAATCCCCGTTGCTCCTGTTACTCCGGTTACTCCCGTGACTCCTGTGGCTCCGGTTGCACCAACTGCTCCTGTTGCTCCTGTTGCACCAATTGCTCCGGTTACTCCGGTAATTCCTGTTGCGCCTGTTACACCAACTGCTCCTGTGGCTCCTGTGGCTCCCGTAATTCCTGTGGCTCCGGTTGCACCAACTGCTCCTGTGGCTCCTGTGGCTCCTGTAACTCCCGTCGCTCCGGTCGCCCCTGTGGCTCCAATCCCTGTTGCTCCTGTTATTCCTGTGACTCCTGTTACACCAACTGCTCCTGTGGCTCCTGTTGCTCCTGTTGCTCCTGTTACACCAACTGCTCCTGTTGCTCCTGTGGTTCCCGTGACTCCTGTGACTCCAATCCCCGTTGCTCCTGTTACTCCGGTTGCTCCCGTGACTCCTGTGGCTCCGGTTGCACCAACTGCTCCAGTTGCTCCTGTAACTCCTGTTACACCAACTGCTCCTGTTGCTCCTGTTACTCCGGTTGCTCCGGTCGCTCCGGTAATTCCTGTGGCTCCTGTGACTCCAATCCCTGTTGCTCCTGTTACCCCTGTTGCGCCTGTTACACCAACTGCTCCTGTGGCTCCTGTGACTCCTGTGGCTCCTGTTACACCAACTGCTCCTGTTGCTCCTGTAGCTCCAATCCCCGTTGCTCCTGTTACTCCGGTTACTCCCGTGACTCCTGTGGCTCCGGTTGCACCAACTGCTCCAGTTGCTCCCGTAACTCCCGTCGCTCCTGTGGCTCCTGTTGCTCCTGTTGCTCCTGTTATTCCTGTTACTCCGGTAATTCCTGTGGCTCCTGTTACACCAACTGCTCCTGTTGCTCCTGTGGCTCCGGTTGCACCTGTGGCTCCAATCCCCGTTGCACCTGTTACTCCGGTTGCTCCCGTGACTCCTGTGACTCCAATCCCCGTTGCTCCTGTTACTCCGGTTACTCCCGTGACTCCTGTGGCTCCTGTGGCTCCTGTTACACCAACTGCTCCTGTGGCTCCTGTTGCTCCTGTTACACCAACTGCTCCTGTTGCTCCTGTGGTTCCCGTGACTCCTGTGACTCCAATCCCCGTTGCTCCTGTTGCACCAATTGCTCCGGTTGCTCCGGTAATTCCTGTGGCTCCTGTTACACCAACTGCTCCTGTGGCTCCTGTTACTCCGGTTACTCCTGTGACTCCAATCCCTGTTGCTCCTGTTACCCCTGTTGCGCCTGTTACACCAACTGCTCCTGTGGCTCCTGTGACTCCTGTTGCTCCTGTTACACCAACTGCTCCAGTTGCTCCCGTGACTCCGGTTGTACCTGTGGCTCCAATCCCCGTTGCTCCTGTTACTCCGGTTGCTCCCGTGACTCCTGTGGTTCCGGTTGCACCAACTGCTCCAGTTGCTCCTGTTACTCCGGTCGCTCCGGTAATTCCTGTTGCGCCTGTTACACCAACTGCTCCTGTGGCTCCCGTGACTCCTGTAACTCCTGTTACACCAACTGCTCCTGTTGCTCCTGTGGCTCCTGTGGCTCCCGTAATTCCTGTGGCTCCGGTTGCACCAACTGCTCCTGTTTCTCCTGTTACTCCGGTCGCTCCGGTAATTCCTGTGGCTCCTGTTACACCAACTGCTCCTGTTTCTCCTGTGGCTCCTGTTATTCCTGTGACTCCTGTTACACCAACTGCTCCTGTGGCTCCTGTTGCTCCTGTTGCTCCTGTTACACCAACTGCTCCTGTTGCTCCTGTGGTTCCCGTGACTCCTGTGACTCCAATCCCCGTTGCTCCTGTTACTCCGGTTGCTCCCGTGACTCCTGTGGCTCCGGTTGCACCAACTGCTCCAGTTGCTCCTGTAACTCCTGTTACACCAACTGCTCCTGTTGCTCCTGTTACTCCGGTTACTCCCGTGACTCCTGTTGCTCCGGTCGCTCCGGTAATTCCTGTGGCTCCTGTGACTCCTGTGGCTCCTGTTACACCAACTGCTCCTGTTGCTCCTGTAGCTCCAATCCCCGTTGCTCCTGTTACTCCGGTTACTCCCGTGACTCCTGTGGCTCCGGTTGCACCAACTGCTCCAGTTGCTCCCGTAACTCCCGTCGCTCCTGTGGCTCCTGTTGCTCCTGTTGCTCCTGTTNTCCTGTTATTCCTGTTACTCCGGTAATTCCTGTGGCTCCTGTTACACCAACTGCTCCTGTTGCTCCTGTGGCTCCGGTTGCACCTGTGGCTCCAATCCCCGTTGCACCTGTTACTCCGGTTGCTCCCGTGACTCCTGTGACTCCAATCCCCGTTGCTCCTGTTACTCCGGTTACTCCCGTGACTCCTGTGGCTCCTGTGGCTCCTGTTACACCAACTGCTCCTGTTGCTCCTATGGCTCCAATCCCCGTTGCTCCTGTTACTCCGGTTACTCCCGTGACTCCTGTGGCTCCGGTTGCACCAACTGCTCCTGTTGCTCCTGTTGCTCCTGTTGCTCCTGTTACACCAACTGCTCCTGTTGCTCCTGTGGTTCCCGTGACTCCTGTGACTCCAATCCCCGTTGCTCCTGTTGCACCAATTGCTCCGGTTACTCCTGTTACTCCGGTCGCTCCGGTCGCTCCGGTAATTCCTGTTGCGCCTGTTACACCAACTGCTCCTGTGGCTCCTGTGGCTCCCGTAATTCCTGTGGCTCCGGTTGCACCAACTGCTCCTGTTTCTCCTGTGGCTCCTGTAACTCCCGTCGCTCCGGTCGCCCCTGTGGCTCCTGTTACCCCTGTTGCGCCTGTTACACCAACTGCTCCTGTGGCTCCTGTTACTCCGGTTGCACCTGTTGCTCCAATCCCCGTTGCTCCCGTTACACCAACTGCTCCCGTAACTCCTGTGGCTCCTGTGGCTCCAATCCCCGTTGCTCCCGTGACTCCTGTGACTCCTGTTACACCAGCTGCTCCCGTAACTCCCGTGACTCCTGTGGCTCCCGTGACTCCTGTGACTCCAATCCCTATTGCTCCTGTGGCTCCTGTTACACCAACTGCTCCAGTTGCTCCTGTGGTTCCCGTGACTCCTGTGACTCCAATCCCCGTTGCTCCTGTTGCACCAATTGCTCCTGCTGCTCCTGTAGCTCCTGTCGACCCTGTTATACCATCAACAGCTGTGGCTCCGGTAGCTCCTGTTCCCCCTACTTCTCCGGTAGCTCCCTTTTCTCCCGTTGCTCCAACTGCACCTGTCACTCCGGTAGCTCCCTGTTCTCCAGTAATTCCCGTACCTCCAGTAGTACCAATAGCACCCGTCGCTCCTGCTACCGCCAATATTGTATAGTCTGGTGAACTGTCCGGTGTCCCTATTGGTCCGGCTACGTTTGTAATATACGTACTCCCATTATATGTAACCACTTGACCTACTGAATACGTTGGACTCACCGCTGGATCAAACACAACAATTCCTTCTAATCCTATACCGGTCGCCCCTGTTGCACCCGTCACTCCGACGCCCGTAGCTCCGGTAGCGCCAATGGCGCCAGTCGCTCCTGCTGCAGCCAACAATATATAGTCTGGTGAACTACCTGGTATTCCTGTTGGTCCAGCTACGTTTGCAATATACGTACTCCCATTATATGTAACCGCTTGACCTACTGGATACGTCGGACTCACCGCTGGATCAAACACAACAATTCCTTCTAATCCGGCTCCTGTAGGTCCAATAGATCCAGCTATCCCCGGTACTCCCGGTACTCCCGGTACTCCCGGTACTCCTGGCACTCCTGGTACTCCTGGTACTCCTGGTACTCCTGGTACTCCTGGAGGACCTATTACACCATACAAAGGTAACCCTAATGCTATTGAAATTAATGTTTGAATACGTCTAATATGAATAACTAATTCGTCCTTACATCCAGGATCTACATGCGATATGAGAACAGCAGCTAATAATTCTACCAACAATTGTTGTAAGTTAATCCCCACACTTAAACCCGAGAAAGGAGTTACCTCAGTAGATACGATTGTTAATTCCAGTATTGAGTGAAGCTCAGCTCGTTCAGGATCGAATATCTTTAACTTGCCTAAAAGATCCATCAATGATCTAAGAACTCTTTGAAGATCCTCTACATGAATTGTCGTTGAAGAATTAAGTACTGAGGGGATAATTTCAGTAAGTTCAATTACTATTTTTAATAGTGCTTTACCATCCTTCGTTCTTATTGGACTACGAATCCTTCCTTTTCGTCCAAGAATTGCATCACCTTTAAATCTTCTATGATCCGCCATGAATCTATATCTCCTCCTTATCTTCTTAACTGAGTTCCTATAGAAATAGCCCAATCTACAGACGTTATAGATATATTCCTAAGTTGTGTATTTATTGCAAATACAGATAATCCTTATGTCGATTAATACGGATTTGAAATGAAAATCTTAGATCAATAACTTGTAACAGCAATGCAGCTGCGCTTAACTGGATACAAATGATTCAGGTCGTGAAACTTTTGAGTACTTCCGACCAGGTAGTTAAAGAAAATATTTAGGTACATTAGCAAAGAACTAAGTATTTGAAGATATAGACCGAATATCTAAACATGCAATCCGAATCCACATGGGAAAGACTACGGCAAGCCCGACAGAACCTTCAAAAAAAGTCGGTTTTTCCATAGTGATATCCTCCCTACCTCTAAAATACTGAGAGCAGGATATTATAGTTGAATTGTTATTGAACGCGATCGTATTCGTTTAACAAAAATGAAAAGCCAGCAAAGATACCTCTCTACTGGCTTTACATAAATAATAATAAACATTAGACCGATTGTAATTTAACTTATTGCGATACCTGCACTTGCATATCCTGCGACAGTATTTAATAAGGAAAGTCCGGTAGCTGTCGTTGAAAATACTAATAATAATCGGGTCTCTGCAGTTACCGGTATTGCCAGCCCTGTAACAATACCGTTAGAGATGTCCCCAATCGAGATAGCTCCGGTAAGAGCAGGTGCCAATGTTACAAGAGTACCTGCAATTGGAGAGAAACTGTTATTAGGTGTCGTTGAACTGTACAGCTGTGCATTTATGGTTATGGTTGAACCCACCAAAGCAATTGCAGCAGTTATACTAAAATAAGCAGCAATGGAAGTTATCGTTCCCGCACGCGGTACAGAGAATGCAAAGTTCAATAGCGTGCCCGCAGCTCCAGTAAGATCTATTGTCGCGCCTAATACACTAAGACTTGGTGCCGAGCTACCAAACCCAATAAGACTAGGTGTACCCGCAAGTCCCCCTGCAATAGTTGTTAATGACACAGGGATCCCCGAAGCAAATGGGATAATAGCGCTAGATCCTGCTGTTCCTGTTGCTCCCGTTGCTCCTGCTGTTCCTGTTGCTCCTGTCAATCCTATAAGACCTATCGGTCCTGTTGCTCCTGTCAATCCTATAAGACCTATCGGTCCTGTTGCTCCTGTCAATCCTATAAGGCCTGCCGCTCCTGCTGGTCCTGTTGGTCCTGTTTCGCCTGTCGCTCCCGTCGCCCCTGTTGCTCCCGTTGCTCCCGTTGCTCCCGTTGCTCCTGTTTCGCCTGTCGCTCCCGTCGCCCCTGTTGCCCCCGTTGCTCCCGTTGCTCCTGTTTCGCCTGTGACTCCTGTTACCCCTGTTGCTCCTGTTTCGCCTGTGACTCCTGTTGCTCCTGTTGCTCCTGTTTCACCTGTGACTCCTGTGACTCCTGTTGCTCCTGTTTCGCCTGTCGCTCCCGTTGCTCCTGTTGCTCCTGTTTCGCCTGTTACTCCTGTTGCCCCTGTGACTCCTGTCGCTCCCGTTGCTCCTGTGGCTCCTGTTGCCCCTGTGACTCCTGTTGCTCCTGTTGCGCCTGTCAATCCTATAAGGCCTATCGCTCCTGTTTCGCCTGTTGCTCCCGTGGCACCTGTTGCTCCTGTTGCTCCTGTTTCACCTGTCGCTCCCGTCGCTCCCGTTGCTCCTGTTGCTCCTGTTTCGCCTGTTGCTCCCGTGGCACCTGTTGCTCCTGTTGCTCCTGTTTCACCTGTCGCACCCGTTGCTCCGGTTGCTCCCGTGGCTCCTGTTGCTCCTGTTTCCCCTGTTGCACCCGTAGCTCCTGTTGCTCCTGTCGCTCCTGTTTCTCCTGCACCTGTAGCACCTGTCGGCCCTGTTGCTCCTGTTGCTCCTGTCGCTCCTGTGGCTCCCGTTTCTCCTGCACCTGTTGCACCTGTCGGCCCTGTTGCTCCTGTGGCTCCTGTTGCCCCTGTTGCTCCTGTCGCTCCTGTTTCTCCTGCACCTGTAGCACCCGTCGCTCCTGTTGCTCCTGTCGCTCCTGTAGCTCCTGTGGCTCCTGTTGCTCCTGTTGCTCCTGTTGCTCCTGCTCCTGTAGCTCCCGTTGGTCCTGTTGGTCCTGTTGGTCCTGTTGCTCCAGTAGCACCTGTTGCCCCTGTTGCCCCTGTCGCACCCGTTGCTCCTGTTGCTCCTGTGGCTCCTGTTGCTCCTGTTGCTCCTGTTGCTCCAGTAGCACCCACTCCTGGACCCGTTGGTCCTGTAACTCCTGCTACACCCGTCGCACCTGTCGCACCCGTTGCACCCGTAGCTCCTGTTGCTCCTGCACCGGCTATCAACAGATAATCCGGCGAACTGCCCGGCGTTCCCACTGGTCCTGCAACAAGAGCTATATAAGTACTTCCTTGAAAGGTGACTACCTGACCCGCAGGATAAAAAGGACTCTGTGCTGGATCAAAAATCACAATACCTTGAAATCCTACTCCTTGTGGACCAGTAGGACCTATCGGTCCTGGGACCCCCGGAACTCCTGGTACTCCTGGTACTCCTGGCACACCCGGAACCCCTGGTACTCCTGGTACTCCTGGTACACCCGGAACCCCTGGTACTCCTGGTACTCCTGGTACTCCTGCCGGACCTTGTGGTCCCTGAGAACCAAAAATTGCTATGGAAATAGATACCTGAATGCTCCTAATTTCAATAACTAAATCATCCTTACAACATGGATCTATATCCGAGACTAGAATAAATGCTAACAATTCTGCTAACAATTGTTGCAGATTCGTTCCCACACTTATCACTGAAAAAGGAGTTACTTCCGTTGAAACAATAGTTAATTCCAATATCGATTGAAGTTCAACGCGGACCGGCCGACATAATTTTGATTTTTTCAAAAACTCCATCAGTTGTCGTAATACTTGTTGTAGATCGGCTATATGAAGTGGTGTCGGATTCGTAAGTACGAGGGGGACCACCTCTCTTAGTTCGCACACTATTCTCAAGAGATCTTTGCATTCCTTCGTTTCATCACCTTTATTTTGTTTGTGATCATCACTCATTCGTCACTATCTCCTCCTTTGTTTAATTCTTCGAATATCATAGTAGATTTGGACAATGTCCAGTCTGCGCATGATATCAACATATTCCGAGAAAGAGTATAAGTTGCAGAAAAATATCTATTTTTTTTGCTTTATCATATTAAATGTATTAAAAACATACAGTCTAAATATGTAAATATACGGAGGGGTTGTATGATAACTATTAGTCTTTGCTTAATTGTTAAAAATGAAGAACAAACATTAGATCGGTGCCTATCTTCAGTAGCAGATCTTATGGATGAAATCATTATTGTGGACACGGGTTCGACAGATCTCACGAAGAGCATTGCACATCAGTACACAGAACACTTATATGATTTTAAATGGATTGATGATTTCGCAGCTGCTCGTAATGAAGCTTTCAGTCATGCGACTAAGGACTATATTTTCTGGTTAGATGCAGATGATGTATTGAAATCAGAGGATGCCAAGAAATTGAAATTTCTAAAAGAGACACTTGACCCATCCGTTGATTCGGTTACCATGGATTATCATTTAGGGTTCGATGCTTTTGGAAATGTATCATCCAGTGTCAGACGCAATCGACTCGTTAAACGGAGTAACCAATTCCGCTGGATTGGCGCAGTACATGAGTATCTACAAGTACATGGGAACATCATGAATAGCGATATTGCAATAACACATAGCAGTATTCATCATGATAGCGATAGAAACCTTCGTATCTATGAACAACGATTCTTAATGAATGAACAGTTCTCTCCACGTGACCTTTATTATTTTGCGAACGAATTGTTAGACCATCAAATGTATGAACGAGCCATTACTTTCTATGAAAAGTTCTTGAATACGAAAGAAGGTTGGATTGAGGATAATATTTCAACTTGTGGGAAACTATCCGATTGCTATCACGGCCTGAATAACGGAGAAAAAGCATTAGAATCAGCTTTAAGATCCTTTCAATATGATGCTCCACGTGCTGAATTTTGTTGCAGAATAGGATATCACTTTCTACACAAAGACCAAATTAAAAATGCGATTTTCTGGTATAAAACAGCTACGACACTTGAACGAGGAACTGATAATTGGGGCTTTCAGAACCTTGCTTGCTCCACTTGGCTTCCTCACTTACAGCTGTGTGTCTGCTACGATCGAGTTGGCAACTATCAACTTGCTTACGAACATAACGAAGAATCTCGTAAATATCGCAGTGACGACCCGAGCATTCTGCAGAATAAATCTTATTTAGAATCTATTCTCCTTAAAGTAGAGGAAACTGTCTCGTCTGGTGAATCTTTATGAGCAATCAGAAGAAACATATTTTAATAGGAAGCCCTATTCATCAGAAGCCTATCATCTTACAAGAGTTCCTTTCTTCTCTTCATCATTTGGAACAAGATCACATCGAGTTAAGCTACTATTTTATCGATGACAATATAGATCAAGAATCAAGCTTACTTCTTCAACAATTCTCCCAGGAAACTGAGAACGTACTCCTTCAACAATCGGGACATTTCGATGAATATATTCGAGATGACACTACACACCTTTGGAATTCCAATCTAATCTGGAAAGTAGCCAATTTCAAAAATAGAATGATCCAACACGCTGCCTCATTAGAATATGATTACTTATTTCTTATCGATTCTGACCTCATTCTCCATCCAAATACAATTGAGCATTTGGTTGCGGCCAATAAAGATATTATTTCAGAGATCTTCTGGACACAGTGGCAACCACACGCTATGCTCCAACCTCAAGTATGGATGCGAAATGAATATGACCAATGGGAACAACATCTCGGTGAGCGATTACCTGACCAAGAAATCACTATTCGTTTCGAACAATTTATAGCAAAGCTGCAGATCCCCGGATTATATGAAGTAGGAGGTTTAGGAGCATGTACTTTAATTAGTAAGCATGCTATTCAACTCGGTGTGAACTACGATCCAATACGCAATATTTCTTTTTGGGGAGAAGATCGCCATTTCTGCATCCGTGCTGCCGTATTAGGTATACCCCTATTTGTGGACACTCATTATCCTGCACTCCATCTCTATCGGGATACGGATCTGAATAAAGTATCTTCTTTCAAGAAAGAATGCGGAATCCTTCATAATGAGGAAGATGTGCCATTAGCTGCTCAACAAGATTCTCCTCTTGTGGAAGTTATTTATGAGAATCCCAAAATAACACTAACGATGGTTGTGAAAAATGAGAGTACCCGCTTTCTCAGACAAGTTCTTGAGGAACATCGTAAATACATTGATGAGGCCGTTATTATTGATGATTGTAGTAGCGATGGGACTGTAGATTTATGTTATGAAGTCCTTGAAGGTATTCCTGTACGTATCATTCAGAACGTGGTCTCTAAATTCTCGAATGAGATTGATTTACGGAAGCAACAGTGGGAAGAAGTCGTCAAAAGTAATCCTGATTGGATCCTTAATCTGGATGCTGACGAAATGTTCGAACCTCGATTCGCGAAAGAAATCCGCTCATTACTTCGAGAAGCTGAAGTAGATCTGTTCTGCTTTCGTCTGTTCGATTTCTGGGATCCTGAGCATTACCGGGAAGATCTTTATTGGCGTGCCCACTTTAATTATCGCCCTTTCCTTGTACGCTACAAAAAGGACTTTGTATACCAATGGAAAGAAACAGCTCAACACTGTGGAAGGCTTCCGGAGAATATTTTCGCCTTAGCACACTCCTTATCTGACCTGAGGTTAAAGCATCTTGGATGGTCGAGGCCAGAATACCGTTTGGATAAATATTTAAGATACAATGTACTAGATCCTAACGGGGAATTTGGTTGGAAAGAGCAATATGCCTCCATTCTAGATGAACATCCAAATCTAGTACCGTGGGTAGAATAAAAGAAATCACATATAGATAGAGATAGAGAAAGGAGTTTCTAATGAGAATCATTCATACCATGCCTCTTCTTATTCGTAGTGAACCTCTAAATTCAGAAGATATGACTATGGTATCGGCGTGCTTTGAGAGCCTAGCCTTATCTGATGATCCACTTGTCATTATTTATAATCAAGGGGGGCTGAGCAATGACCAATTGAACCAGTTGTGTACTACTTTTAAACTACCAGCCATCATACTCGGGTCTGGAGAGAATGTAGGCATTGCTCAAGCAAGACAAACTTGTTTCGAGTATATTTGGAAGCATTATATCGATACACCGTACATTTCCGAAATACATGTTGATATGGTGTTTTCTCCGAATTGGCATGTTCCTTTAATCGAATATTTAGATCACGCAGATGATCCTATGCTCTCACCCGGAATTATTACAATCAATGGTGAATTGCAACCGCTTGGACAATACACCACCATTCCTTCAACATATGGTGAATTAATCACTCACTTGGAGAGTTTAAGTATAGATGAATTACATTCCGGTTTTGTACACCCCGTAGTACATAAATCGAGCGCTCTACAAGCTGTAGGTGGATATGATATCGAGTTCTTACGTGGTAAACAAGGATATGAGGATGACAGTCTCCTCCTTGGTTATGTGTACTACATGGGAACCCGAAATCATTGGCGCCCGAAATGCTATCTGAAATCTTGGGTATACCACGCCACTATGGCGCAACGCATGTCTCTACCCGATAAACATATTGATTTCGCCTTAAATGAAAAGGGACTATTTCAACAATATGGTGCTTACGGATTAAAGCAATTATCTGAAATCCATTCAAATTCCGAAGGTTTCAAGCAGATGATCCATCGATATATTCATGAGGAGGACTAATATGATTGATCAACAAAAAATGGTGTGGGACAAATTATGGTCACATAAAGTTTCATATCAATGGGACGCACTTAGCCAAGTAATCTATGACACTATCCTCAAATGGGTCAATCCCATTCAGAGTTTAAACATATTGGAAGCTGGATCTGGAACCGGCAAAATTTCTTTGCGGCTCGCCCTTGAGGGCGCTAAAGTGACCCTTGTAGATTATTCGGAGAAAGCGTTAGCGAATAGTCGAGAAGCGTTTGGAGCAGAAAGTTGTCAGGGAACGTTTATATTATCCGATATACGTAACATACAAACATCCGATCATAAATATGACCTCACTTGGAACGCTGGTGTTTTAGAGCATTTTACATTTGATGAGAAAGTAACGATCATAAAGGAAATGACGAGGATCACTAAACCAGGTGGCATTATTCTGATCTTAACACCGTATGCAAAATGTCTACCATACAGAGTAGGGAAAGCATTTGCAGAGAAACAAGGGAGCTGGATGTATGGTGTAGAAGAACCCGTGAACACACTTGCTCAGGAATTTGAAGCTAGTGGCATTTCTCTACTGGATGAGACAGATATTGGCTTCGTGAACAGTCTAGATTTCCTTGACTTTATACCTCAATCGGACATCATGAAACAATCCATTATTCAATGGTATCAGGCCTTATCCGCTGAAGAACAGAGTTTCTTCCCTGGGTATCTCCTTGCCAGTGTAGGAAAAAAGGAAGCTTAACTACCTCCTATTTTTCAAAATAAATCTAATATAGCGTGCGAATTAGGGCTACTCCTCCCCCTAACTGCACGCTATTCTTTTTGTTATTTTGCCGGTGTAATACCATTCTATAAGTAAGGGGACTATTACCATGTAATAGAAATACTCCCTCACGACGAAGACATTGCTCTATATATACGCTCTGAGATTGTTCCTACGATACCCGCTTGAGAAGCTAGAATTTCACTGTATTTACTCCACATTTCGAAATCTTCATCATTAGGACACTTATCAAGAAGTGCAACCATAAACCGAGGTTGAAGCGGGATAATCCTCACATCCCCAACGATATGTACCTCCTCTCGGTCAGGTAAAAGTTCCAGCATTCTTTTGTAAGGAAAATATTCCTTCGAAAGTTGATACGTATTCATCCCCAATACACCGCTCGAAGAGAGGAGCGAGGAATATAGTAAAAAGCTTCAACTGAAGATCCTTCCCTCACATAAGATCCTGCTTCCTGAATACGACGATGTGCAGTTAATGAAAGCGGAACAGGTAATGGTTCTTTAGGAATATGAACCTGTGCATCCAGATTAGGACTACCATTTCCTGTATGAACCACGACATCAGCAGATTCCCGACACATGAAGTCAACCACTCGCGTGATATAATCCGATTCATAAGTTCGAGATGTGAACATAAAAGCTATGGCTTCTCCTTTAACTAACATGAATGCCGCAGCCATAGCGTCATGCCATTGGTCGACTTCACGTACCCTAATCACGCCATCCAACCAGTCACCCATTCCTTGTTCAACCCATGGAGATTCCAGTTGCGGACCTAATTGAATGCCAATCCATTGAATTCTACAATACGTCTGTTCCAACTGTATTTGATACCAAGACTCTAAAGTGCTAGGTAAGAATTCATTTACGACAAGAATAACCGTTATCAGAGAAGTCTCCTGATCAAGTTTTATGAAAGGTTGAGTCGGACATTGAAGAATATCGATCTCAGATATCCATATCTGGTCAGAACGACCCTCCACTCCCCATTTCGAGCAAAATGTTCTCCTTATATCAACATCGGAGGGAATTACTTCTATCTGTGTTGGTTGAAGTGAACAAAGTGCTTGCACATAGACATCCTCACATAGCGCTAACTGCCATTTAAGTATTCGAGCTCTCAGACACCAATCCGCTATTTTCAGTTCGCGTGAGCGAAGGAGTGGATCGAGTCCTCCTATTTCATCGAGTAACTTACTCCGAAATAAAAGACATGATCCCGTAAGGATTGGAACTGGACGCCATAACCCTTGATTTCTGGGATGGTGATCCTCAGCATAGCCGGTTAGATCAGCATGAGCTGCAAACCATAAATCAAGCTTTCCATCTAAATGTTCAGTAGGTGACATCGGGGCGACGATCATAACATCCTCTTCGTCAAGACATGGCCAAATTAGACAGGACAACCATCTCGGTGTGACCATAATCCTATCTTCCATAAGTACTGCAAATGGAGTTACAATGGATGCTAATGCTTGATTCACTTGATCTATTCCTGCCTTGTATGGCCAGAACTCAATGGAGTCTTCCTTCTCAAAATGGTGTTGAATCGAAGGGAAATCCATACTTCCGGGGAGAGCAACAATACGAATGGGTTGATCACAATGTAGTAATAAGAGCTGCAAGCTAGGAACAGCCCATGTTGGATCCGTCATTTCAACAATGATGGTTACCCGATCCGTATTTGGAAATGTAATCAATCCTTGTTGTTCTAAATGTGCGAACCTTTTCTTGATATACTCCGTATTCACTTCGATATTCCCCATATTAGACATGATCCGTCACGTCCCATCATCAGACTGTTCTATAGTTATTGTATGATCGCTTAGATATCATATCCCATAATTATCCATACGATTGTCCATTTAGTTAATCCGTACAACAAAAGGACTGAACCGATGAGTGATCATCAGGTTCAGTCCTTTATGATATTAGAATTATGAGATTAATTTTATGGAACAAATTGTTGCACAATTCTTACTACGACACCATCTTGTATCGTTAAATGATAAGGAAATTGTTTCAGATCTATCATATCAGTCTTCGCAAATTCCGATTCAAATGTATCCAGAGACATGGGCTCATTCCAGATGATGTCCATTCCTTCATAAGTACCATCACGATCATAAATTTGCATGAGAACTTCGACATTGTCTGATACTTTATACGTGGTCAGTTCTTCATTATCATTAATGATGTAATAACCATCTGGTGGACCATCTAGATCACCGGTGTCCTGTTCCCGTTCTAGAAATACTTTGCTAGCCTCTTCACCTTCATACCATTCAATATCATCTGCTTGGATTACCAGATGACCTTCTTTATGTTCAAGTTGTGCAATATAAGCCGTGACGGTATCCTGCTTCTTCTGTACTGACTCATAGCCAACTGCACTTGCCGATGTGATAAAAGTTAAAAGTACAACCATCATAATCATCATGAATAGAGCGGATTTTTTTCTCATGGAAATTCTCCTTTTATTACGAGTGGATACGCAATATTTAACTTCTTATAACCATTCTTACCCTGTGGAAAATAATTCAAACACCTTTATTCCCATGAATAACCCTTTCATAACTATAGACGATTCAGGATGGCTAAACGTTGCAATTTAGTTACAACATCATTTAAATTTTGTACTTTTGAGATACAATTATTTCACCGTTAAATATATCGGAAAGAAATCGCCCTTTAGTAAAATGGAGTTAGTACTTACCATTTTAAAAAGGGCGACTTCTTTATACATTCCATACATTCTAAAGACCCTAAACTAGACTAACCTTCCTTACCCTGTCTTATACTCCTTCGTTAATCTGTTACTTTATGTTTTGACCGTTCTGAAGTACTGAGCAAGCACCCCATGTTTCGGTGAACACAAGAAACTAATCATAAATACAATCCCTGTTGCAAAGGCCATGGAACCTGAGATCGAAGTATCTAGAAGTACTGCAATATAATAACCACCTATAGCCGACATCACTCCGAATGATCCGCTTAGGACTAGCATCATCGACAACCGATCTGTCCATAAATAGGCGGCAGCTGCAGGTGTAATCAGCATAGCTACAACCATAATGGCTCCTACAGCATCAAATGCTGCAACGGTGGTAATGGATACTAATGACATGAATATATAATGCATAAGTGCCACCGGAATACCAATACTGGCTGCAAGCATGGGATCAAATGAGGTGATTTTCCACTCTTTATAGAAGGCCAATATGGCAATCACAACAATAATTAATACGATGATAAGAATAAGGGTAGCCTCGGGTATGGAACCCAACCAAGACAATTGGATCAAATCCCAAGGAACAAAGGTGATTTCCCCCATTAGTGCATGTTTCACGTCTAGATGCGCATTCCCAACCTGTGTAGCAATCATAATGACCCCGAGGGCAAATAGGGTGGTAAACACAACACCGATCGATGCATCTTGCTGTACCCCTCGGGAATTAAACCATTGTACTAACACCGCTGTGAGAAGACCTGCAATAATTCCGCCGACCATCATGTGCCAGCCGCTCAATTCGCGTGTAAGTAAATAGGCGCTGACGATACCAATTAATACCGAGTGACTAATGGCATCGGCCATCATAGCCATCCGTCGAAGAATAAGGAAGACCCCCATCAATCCACAAGAAAGTCCCACAAGAGATGCAGTAAGTAAAATCCATGCAGTATACGTCATGTTATTCTCCTCCTTGCGTGAGGTTAGACTGTGAAGAAGAGACATGCGTTTTTCTCTGTGTGCGAAGCTGCAACGCTTGGATCAACAGTCCCTTCTGGGCACCGAATACGAGGGATATAACAAATAACGCCGAAGAGGTCACGATAATAAACGGTCCTGTGGGCCAGCCCTGCCCCATTGTACTAATAATCGTTCCAATCATTCCCGCACCACCCCCAAATAGAGCAGACAGAATGACCATCCATTTGAAGGATTGTGTCCAGTACCTTGCACTCACTGCTGGAATAATGAGCAATGCCGACATCAGTATGACGCCAACAACTTGAATACCTGTAATAATAACAAGTACGAGAACCGTTAAGTAAATACCATTCATAAGCCGACCTGAAAGTCCAAGTCCTCTTGCGAAGTCAGGGTCGAATAAGAATAGCTTCCACTCTTTGAATCCAATAAATAAGACTAATATGACAAGTGCTGCAAGCATGAGCATCGTGTATACATCTTTACGAACCATAGAAGCCGCCTGCCCAAAAATAAAGCTATCTAACCCACTTTGATTACCACCTGGCATTCGGTTCACCATAGTTAGAAGCATAATCCCGAACCCGAAGAACACCGACAGAATAATCCCCATGGCTGTATCTTCCTTAATTCGGGTTGATGAACGAATCCATTGAATAAGAAAAGCTGCAATGACTGCACTGATCGCCGCACCTGCCATCATCATCGGTAAGCTCTTCACGCCAATCAATGCGAAACCTATCACAACGCCAGGAAGAGCAGCATGTGATAAAGCATCACTCATCAGGCTTTGCCGTTTCCAATAGGAAAGACAACCCATCATCCCCGATGCCATCCCCAGAATTAACGTGCTAAAAATAACCCATTGTGCATTGTGGGACAATAATATATTCATGTTGTTGCCTCCATCATCCAACGGAGTGTTCCTCCATACGTTTGATAGACATTATCCTTCGTAAAGACATCTTTTGTCGTGCCATGAGCGACTACCGTACGGTTTAACAACAATACATGATCGAAGTAATCCTCGACCGTTTGTAGATCATGGTGTACGACCATCACCGTCTTCCCTTTCATTCTTAACTCATTAAGAATCGTCATAATGGCTTGCTCCGTAGCCGCATCCACGCCAGCCAATGGCTCATCCATGAAGTATAGATCAGCCTCTTGTACAAGGGCACGTGCTAAGAATACACGTTGCTGTTGTCCCCCGGATAACTGACTAATCTGGCGTCCAGCATAGTCAGCCATCCCCATTTTCTCAAGAGAGTCCATCGCCTTCTCACGATGTTCGCGTTTCGGCCATTTCAACCATCCTACCCGTCCGTATAATCCCATTAATACAACATCAAGTGCATCTGTCGGAAAATCCCAATCCACCGAACCACGTTGAGGTACGTAACCGACTCTCGTTTTCATTTTATTAAGTGTAGATCCAAAGAACGATACATCTCCAGAAAGTTTAGGATGTAGATCTAGCATTACTTTAAGTAATGTAGATTTACCTGCTCCGTTAGGTCCTACAATACTAGTTAACGAACCGGGTTGCACATTAAACGTGACATCATTCAACACTTTATTCTTCCGATAGGAAGCGGTCAGATCATTTACAGTTAATACAGCCATAATCACTCACCCTTTCCTGTTAATGCATGATGGATTACCTCTACATTGTGTTTGTACATTCCAATATACGTTCCTTCTGTTGTTCCCTTTGCTCCCATAGCATCTGAGAACAACTCCCCACCTAATTGCACCTTGAGACCAGCGCTTGAAGCACCTTCTATTACAGCTGTTATCGAACTCTTATTGATACTACTTTCTACAAAGACCGCGGGGATCTGATATTCAACTAATAGATCAATCGTTGTCTGGATGTTCGATATTCCAATCTCAGCCTCAGTACTCAACCCCTGTAGTCCTACAACTTTCATGTCATACAACCTACCTAAATATCCGAATGCATCATGTGCGGTTACTAGCACTCGCTTTTCTTTTGAAATCTGAGATAGTTGTTCTTGTGTGGCTTCTTTGAGTGCATCTAATTGTTCGAAATAAGTCCGTTTGTTGTTCTCAAAATAAGCTGCATCCTCCGGCGAGAACTTCTTCAATTCTTCCGTTGCAGCCTGTAATCCTTGCTTCCAAAGGTCAATATCAAACCATATGTGAGGGTCGATGGCTCCAGTTGCATCCGTAAGTAACTGATCCTTCGGTATATCCTCAGTAATCCCTAGAACGGGTCTAGTCTTGCTAATATGATCGAAGATCTCTCCCATCTTCCCCTCAAGATGATGTCCACTGTAAAAAATAACATCACCATCTGCAAGCTTCTTAATATCACCTTGTGTAGCATTGTATAGATGGGGATCAACGCCAGGGCCCATGAGACTCACCACATGAACCCGATCTCCACCGATGATCGATATAGGATCTGCGATCTGCCCAATGGTTGTCACCACTTTAATCTTGTTACTCTCTTCCGAATTATTCTCAGCTGAACTACACGCCGATATTACAAGTGATAGTCCAAGTAACAACATGACTCCAATATTTAGCTTCCTTCTTTTTCGCAATCTGCTCTCCTCCTATATATTCCGAGTATGTAAAAGTGTCTCTATAGTTTTTTAAGCTTTTTAAATTAACCTCAGCTATAATTGTTTCCCTAATGCAAAATTCATTCCCTTATCCAAAAATAATTCCTATCCAACTTTTTGTCAAGATGTATTTTCGTTTACTGAAATTACTTTATTCAGTCAAATAGCCTGTTGTTCGCAAAATAAGCTTGTTATACAAGGTATTTTCACAATAAATAATAATTATCTTTTACATGGTTAAATAACTTTCGTTAGGACAACAATATTTTGCCGATGTAATAAACGAGGTCGTAGCGCACACAAAAAGACCATCGGTGTGGAAAATAGCCGATGGTCTTCCTGTGCTCGTTAATTATATTAGTCTTGATCGATATTGGAGAATTCAACTCAAATGGAAAATCAAATCAACGTGGAAAATTCAAATCAATCCACTTGGATAATTCAATTGAATACTTCAATCAGATACTTCAACAGATACATCAATCCTCAGCAAGTGTTGCTTCGGAAAGTCCCGGATAAGGAATAAACATTATTCCGTCTTGCTCTCTGTTGCTCTTATACTCCAATAAAGTTTGATGAATTCTATTTCTTTTCTTCAATAGATCCAAACAATGATTGTGAGCAATTTTATACAACCACGCTGACAATGAGACGGTATGGGAGAATCGGTGGATATGCTCTAACCCTTTTATAAATATATCCTGAGCAGCATCCTCTGCTTCTTCTTGACTCTTAAGGAGGTAATAACAATACAGAAATATCTGGCGTTGGAATTTCTTTATAATCAGGCTATATGCCTGTTTGTCCCCTGCTTGTACCTTATCGATCGCAGACATGATCTCCATAGCAGAGTTCTCCCTAGTAAAGTTCTCTCTAGTAAAGTTCTCCCTAGTAAAGTTCTCCCTAGCGAAGTTCTTATCTGAAACATGCGATTCATTCACTTGATTCCCTCCTTTCTGAATATATAACTGAAAATAATAGAGGTTTGTGACAGATAGACTATTTTTATTCTTATACTTCAAAAGTAAAATCCATAAGAAAAGAGCCTTGCTTTCGTAGTGTTAGTTACCAAACATTGACTACAAGAAGGCTCTTCGACTCCGGCGTAATATGTAACTGGATTTTCTCCAGCTAATTTTGCTTATCTAACACTTCGGGGCAACTTAACAGGAACCATTCCATCTAATTCGGCACTATAACTCCATATGGCGGTATATCGGATACATTAACGGGAGAATTTCCAGTTAGCTAAACAAAAAGCATGCTTCTCTCAACAATTAGCGGGAGGTTTGGACCACCGTCAAGAAAGTAGACACTCCGTTAAGAAATTTATTATGCATTCTTCTTCTTTTGAAAGAGCGCAGCAAAGCGAACCGGCGATAAATAACCAAGTTTACTGTGGATTCGTTTACG
>NZ_JCAIUL010000026.1:0-39563 GCF_059445505.1 Paenibacillus sp. Y301
GTGTTACTCACCCGTCCGCCGCTAAGTCGTTTTGGAAGCAAGCTTCCAAAACGACTCCGCTCGACTTGCATGTATTAGGCACGCCGCCAGCGTTCGTCCTGAGCCAGGATCAAACTCTCCAAATTGGTATTTAGAAAGAGCGATATGCTCATTTTGAAACAAACTGACAAGAACATAAATGTTCTTTATTTTAAAAAATTCACATCATCCATTTGTTCAGTTTTCAAAGAACTTATTAATCTCTGTAATCAACATCTTCATGTTTTTCACAGGAATTAAATCATATCATTTTCATTCTTCTAAGTCAACTCTTTTTTTCAGGTGATTAGAAGTTTGTTAAGTCGTTTGCTTGAAGCGACATTTAATAATTTAACATGTTATTCGACATAATGCAAGCTTTTTTTCATAAACTATTTAACTTCTTTTTCTACATTTCTAAGAGTGAACATATCTTTTTATAATTCGTCTCTATTCATTAGAATGGAGCAATGTCAAAAACATCTTGTAAAAAGGTATAATCAACTCAAAAAGAAGAGGGAAACGCTATTGAAAGAGTGGCTAAATAGAACAACTAAAGGTTATGGTCCGAAACTAGCCTCTATTCATTATTGGAATGCATGGATTGTAGTTATTTTAGCTCTTAGCGGTTTAATTCTACCGAGTAGCTTCTGGAGAGAATTCCTAGGCGAAGGTCGCGTATGGCTCAAATGGCTTCATGTAGGTGTCGGCCTAGTTCTCCTGATCCCCATCGTATATTACCTTCTACTTGTGAAGAAACATTGGAGACAACTCCGAGGAAAGCCATGGCAAAAGTTCAACGTAATATTTGTTCTAACTTTACTAATAGGTTGGATTGGTTCAGGGATTATCCTGTGGCAAATTCGTGCATTCGATCCGAGTTGGTTGAACTCTGCACTTCTTGTTCATGATCTACTCACTTGGATTGGACTACCGTATATCATTTATCATTCCATCACACGCACTCGATGGCTTAAGTAACCTGAGAAAAGAAGCGTAAAAACAGGATCCAAACAACAGACTCAGATTCCCAGCTCCTCACAACCCTTATATACTCGTCGCGCATTTATTAAGTCCATCGTTGGCATTGGCGTTGCCGTGACGTTGGGTCCTTCTTTTATCAAATGGGTCAGTCACAGTCTTGGTGCTGGTCAAAGTATGAAAGACGCTCTTAGCTCTAACCCTAACAATCTAGTTCCTGCACCACAACCTGCTGTATCTTCACTGCCTCCTATCGGTGGTGGAGCCCAAGGTGACTTCAGAGTGTACACAGTTACACCAATCCCGACTTTTAATAACAGCAATTGGTCTTTTACGATAGATGGCTTAGTTGATCATCCTTCGACTTAGAATTGGGAACAATTCGTTGCGTTAAGTCGTACTGTCCAAGTAAGTGACTTCCATTGCGTTACGGGGTGGTCAGTATATAAGAATACTTGGGAGGGCATTCCACTTAGAACCTTTTTGAAAGAAGCTGGCATTAAATTAGAGGCAACTACCGTTAAATTCTACTCGGGTGATGGGGTATATACCGATTCACTAACACTAACACAAGCGCAAATGGATGATGTACTCGTCGCTGTTCTTCATGACGGTGAAGTTATTCCTGCTGATTATGGAGGTCCAGTCCGCCTAATCGTACCCCGCATGTTTGCATATAAGTCTGTGAAATGGTTAAACCGAATTGAATTAATCCAAGGTGATTACACCGGTTACTGGGAAGAACGAGGATATGACAAAGATGCCTGGGTATCTAGGTCAAATAAAATACCCTATTAAACGCCACATGGTAATCCCCAAATAAACAGTACCTATCTCTATGGAGATGATTACTAATCAGGACAGCGAACTGTTAAATACTCTTTTATACTAAAAAAATGCAGTAGCCTCTTCAACATTCAGGGCTACTGCATTGTTATATATCTATATCTCCAATAGGCGAATAAACTCATCCTCATCTTCGATCACATGAATACCAAGCTTTTGGGCTTTGGCGAGTTTACTACCTGCCTTCTCCCCAGCAATAACGAGATCCGTCTTAGCTGATACACTACCTGTAACTTTTGCGCCCAACGCTTCTAGCTTATCCGCGGCTTCATCCCTGGTTAACTGGTGTAGCGTACCTGTTAATACAACCGTCTTCCCACTAAAGAATGAATCGCTTTTGATAACTCGTGGTGCCTCAGGCGCTTTCGCTTGAACGCCTAATGCGAGCATCCGATTAATCCCCGCTTGCATAAAAGGATCCGCAAAAAAGTTCACGATACTCTCAGCTACGATTCCGCCAACGTCCGGTAATACCACTAATTCCTCAACCGTCGCTTCCATTACCGCCTGTAATTCACGATAATGTTCAGCCAACATTCGGGTTGTCGCTTTACCCGTATTAGGGATACCTAATGCATAAAGAAATGAAGCAAGGTCACGTTCTTTGCTCTTCTCTAGGGCTTGCAGCAGATTATTCGCCTTTTTCTCCCCGAATCGATCTAACTTAACTAGATCTTCAAAGGTCAACGTATACAGGTCTGCAGGTTCGCGTACATCCAATTCCGTGTTCAGTTGTTCAGCAGTCATAACACTAAACGTGTCGATGTCCATCGCATCACGAGAGGCAAAATGAGTAATTCGGCCAATTAATTGTGGCTTACAATCAAGGCTGTTGTGACAGAATAGATGCGCACCCTTCTGCTCCAATGGAAACCCACATGAAGGACAATGTGTCGGGAACACAATCTCTTCCCCATCACTCTCTTCGGTTACCTTACCCAGAATCTCTGGAATAACGTCATTGGATCGGCGAATAAACACTCTAGCACCTAAGGCATGCTTCAAGTTCTTACGTTCAATATCTCCGATATTGTTCAACGTACAGTTCTGCACCGTAACTCCTGCAAGTTCAACTGCTTCTACTCGAGCTACTGGCGTGATTTTACCGGTACGACCTACTTCCCATGATACAGATTGCAATACCGTAGTCGTCTCTTCCGCTTCAAACTTGTATGCAACAGCCCATCTTGGGAATTTATCTGTGTATCCGAGTACACCTCTTGTTTCCATATCAACAATTTTTATAACCGCTCCATCAATAAGGTAATCCAGACCTGCACGGCGTTCTACGATCTTCGCCAATTCTTCCGTAACATCATCGAAGTTCTCGAAGTACGTAATAAATGGATTGACCTTAAATTGATTCTTGTGTAAGTAGTCCATCATTTCTTGATGGCTATCAAACGTAGTGGTGTCGCTATACCCTACATTGTAGAAATAGGCACTTAATCGACGAGAGGCCGTTGCCTTCGGGTTCAAGTTACGAAGTGCCCCCGCTGCAGCATTACGCGCATTCTTAAGTGGCTCAGCCGCCGTTAGATTATAATCGCTCAAGACGGATAAATTCATAATACCTTCACCTTGAACTTCAATCGTTCCCTCTGAGAATGGAATCGTAAGCGGCACTGATTTGATCGTCTTGACCTGAGCAAGAATCCCTTCACCCACAACGCCATTTCCACGAGTCGCTGCCTGAACTAATCTTCCGTCCTGATAAGTCAGATTAAGCGTCAATCCATCGAACTTCAGTTCAACAGCGTAACATGGATTGGGCAAAGGTTTGTCAGGGTTCTTGCTGTTATAATCTGTGACTAGTTTGATGACCCGGTTATTCCAACTACGAAGTTGGTCAATGTTCTGAGCCTTATCCAGACTCCAGAGCGGTGAGAGATGACGATGAGGCTCGAAGCCTTTGAGTAGCTCTCCTCCTACTCTCTGTGTTGGTGAATCAGGAAGTATCATGCCACTGTCCTTCTCTAACTGTACCAACTGATCATATAGAACGTCATACTCCTTATCACTTACGAGAGGTGTGTCCATTGTATAGTAATGATAATTATACTTGTTAAGCTCAGCTACGAGCTGCTCCATGGTATGCATCGAATCCATGCGGGCGTATCCCTCCGTCATTCAATTGTAATTCGTGCTCTTGTTACTCCACCTTGGTAATCGGTGCAAATCCCGCTAACAAGCGTTTCACACCCACAGGTGCTGGAAAAGCAATCTGTAACTCCGTATCATTCCCGCTACCTTTTATAGAGACAATTACACCGACACCCCATTTACCATGGGACACCTTATCTCCTGCCTTGAGCGCAGTTGGATCAGAGGCACTTCCGTCTGGAGCGGTATTTGCCTTCATAGATGTAGTAACAGTCACGCGACTTTGTGAAGATGATGCTGAAGCGGTAGATCCACTAAGAGAGGAGTTCGATCCACTACGACCAAAGTTGCTTCCTCCACCGTTCCCTAAACTACGCCCTCCATAAGAGCCACCACTAGTACCTCCACGCTGATATCGATCACGATCCCGTGTCATCACAGTGTCTTCTTTAAGTTCATCCGGGATTTCCTCTAAAAAGCGAGAGGGTTTATTCGCAGTCGTCCGTCCAAACAAGGTACGCATCTGTGCGCAAGAGAGAAATAGCTGCTTCTCAGCACGTGTAATCCCTACATAAGCAAGGCGACGTTCTTCTTCCAACTCTTCATTATCAGAGAATGCACGACTGTGAGGGAATACCCCTTCTTCCATTCCGACGATGAAGACAACAGGGAACTCCAACCCTTTTGCACTATGCATGGTCATCAGGATAACGGAATCCGTTTGTTCTTCTGGATCGTCATTCACACTATCGATGTCTGCAATCAAAGCCAGATCTGTTAGAAAAGAGACTAACGTCTTATCTTCATTATTCTTCTCAAATTCCATTGTTACAGACAAGAACTCATCAATATTCTCTAAGCGGGAACGAGACTCAATGGTCTTCTCAGCTTCGAGTTCTATACGATATTTGGATAACTCCAGAATCTTCTCTGTTAATTCGGTCACCGATAAAAACTCTACCATTCGATGTAATGACTCAATCATATCGTAGAATCCTACCAGCGCATCTCGGGTCCGACCTGCAAAACCTAAATCGTCCACATATTGCAACACACGGAAAATAGAAGTACCTCGTTCTGAAGCTGCTGCTGCCAACTTAGCTACTGTCGTATCCCCAATTGCTCTCTTCGGTACATTAATAATTCTAGTTAAACTGATATCATCATCAGGATTTGATAATAGCTTTAAATATCCTAGAAGATCTTTAATTTCTTTACGATCATAGAACTTAATGCCGCCTACAATCTGATAAGGTATATCTGATTTGATTAGAATTTCTTCTATAACACGAGACTGTGCATTCGTACGATAAAGGATCGCATGATTCTGGTACGATTGTCCTTCTTTCACATTCTTACTGATCTCTGAGGTAACAAAGTATCCTTCATCATGTTCCGAGTTGGCACGATATACTTTAATCTTGGCGCCTTCTCCTTTGTCGGTCCACAACTTCTTCGGTTTCCGGCCGGTGTTCAGATTAATGACTTCATTCGCTGCGTTCAGAATATTCGAAGTTGATCGATAGTTCTGTTCCAAGAAAATCGTCTGTGCTTCAGGATAGTCCTTCTCGAAATTCAAGATATTACTGATATCTGCACCACGCCAGCGGTAGATGGATTGATCACTATCTCCTACTACACAAATACGCTTATGACCTTCGGCCAACATACGACATAACATATACTGTGCACGGTTGGTATCCTGATATTCGTCAACGTGGATATATTGAAATTTTTTCTGATAAAAATCGAGTACTTCAGGCACTTCTCTAAACAACTGAATCGTTGTCATAATAAGATCATCAAAATCTAGCGAGTTATTGAACTTCAGTCGTCTTTGATACATTTTATATACTTTAGCTGCTAGTTCTTCGAAATAGTCTGATGCCTTCTGTTCAAATTGATCTGGTAATAACAACTCGTTCTTAGCCGCACTAACTATCGATTGGATGGCTTTAGGTTCGAATTTCTTCGTATCGATATTTAATTCTTTCATGCAACTACGGATAACAGATAATTGATCTGTGGAATCTAGAATAGAAAAACTTGATGAGAATCCAATCCGTTCAATATCTTTACGCAAAATACGAACGCACATCGAGTGAAAGGTAGATACCCAAATATCTCGTCCTTCTCTCCCTACTAGCTTCGATACACGATCTTGCATTTCACGTGCTGCTTTGTTCGTAAACGTAATCGCCAAAATGGCCCAAGGTGGAGCTTTACGTTCTGCAATAAGGTACGCGATCCGGTGTGTTAACACCCGCGTCTTTCCGCTCCCCGCTCCTGCCATAATTAAAAGTGGCTTGTCTGTGGCTTTCACTGCTTCTTGCTGCGGTGGATTGAGTCGTTTGATTGCTTCATGTATATCAATAGGTTGCATGCGTGCATGCTCCTTCCAAATATCTGTATTGTGGTGATGAAAAAATTGTGTGTGATGCCCCTCTACGGTGACGGATTGTCCTTACGATCGCTGTTGCCCTCAGATTTCTTGATAATATATAAACCCCTCAGCGGTAGAAATCCAATGTCAAAGCATATGCTTCCGAAGTAGCTTTCCTACGGAAAACCTGTAGGCGACCACTACGTTTCTTCAAGACAATTCCGGCACCGAAGCTATGATCAATTGCATCAACCATTGTTTTTAACAAACACTGATTATTGCTTAATGCCATTTAGAGCCGTTAATACTACAATTATTTCCTCACAGCCTGTACTGTCTGTAATGCTTGTTCTAAATCCTCATAAAGAATGTTACCAACCACTATCGTATCACTAACTGCGGCTGCTTGTTTTGCCGTATTTAGGTCTTTAATTCCTCCGCCATAGATCAATTGCGCATTGGTTAGTTTATGATGAACCGCCCTTACGGTCTCCATATCTCCAAAAGTACCGCTGTATTCCAAATACACGATGGGTAACGACATAAGCCTGTCTGCCACTTGCGCGTACGCAATCGTTCCTGATGTATCCAGATTTGCGTTAGCTCCTGTAAGTCGTGCAACGGCGGAGTCGGGGTTCATTACAATATAACCTTCCGTTACAAGCAACTCCCAAGGAATCATATAACCATACCGATCTATGGCCTGCTGTTGATGTCCTACAATCCATGAAGGATCAGAACTATTCAGCACCATCGGAATCATGTAGAGGTCAAATCCTGGGACGATAGCTTCCATATCAGATACTTCCTGTACACATGGTAATTCATACCGTCGTATACGTGATAATAGATCTACCGTATTCTCATACGTAACTCCTGTAGAGCCTCCTACCATTATAGCATCCGTACCAGATAGACATACTGCATTCAAACTCTGTTCATCCATCTCACGATCAGGATCAAGCTTAAACACATGTCTCCAAGACTTCAACATTTCCTTCAAATTTCATACCTCCACGAATCTTCATAAAGCTATAAATCTAGTCTATGACAGCAAGGGAGTAGTGTCAATCTGTTCGCATTGAATACGAACATTTTATTATGTTCGATGAACACGTGCAAATATGCCTAAACTCCTGAGAGAGTAGGCATACTTATTATCTTATTTTGCATAATATCTATTTGGAACCCAGTACATACCACTTTTTCGTACTCGCTGATTGTAGAACCATTTCTGACAGATCATCCGTATAAAAACCATAGATGCCCATATTCTCATACTTTTTCATATCAGCGATATTATTTATTGTGTGTACATAAGTCAGCACACCTGCATCATTTAGTTTAGAGATGAACTCTTCATTTGTGCGATTCTCTGGCATCGTAACGCCGGTAATGTTATTCTGTTCCACGAAATCAATGACTTCTTCATCCGTATCTTGTGAAGCATATAATGTATAAATGATCGATGGGAAGTCATAAACTCCTTGTACTGTTTTCAACATCGGTTGGTCATAAATCTGCGGAATGATTCGCTGGAAAAGATCAGGGTTATGTCTTTTTTTAGCTTCCTTCACTATATTGCTTAATAGTTCTTCCTGTTTCTGTTCCTTCGTATCAGTCACTATATAGATGTCTGGATACTCTTCCATAAGATCGAGGATATCGCTCCAATCCAACGGAGTTAATTTCCCCAGAATAGCACTTTCTTTAAACTCCTTAGATGTCAGCGGAACAGCTTGACGGTCCTCAGGAAGTTCCTCCTCTTGTTCGAGTTCCTTCGTCATGGCTTGTGTCCATTCATGTCGAGCTACCACTTGATGATCTTCCGTCAATAAAAGGTCTACCTCAAATACCCGATTCCCTTGTTCATAATTCGCGACAAAAGCTTCATAGGAATTCGTATACGCTTGATCCTGGATCCCACCCATAGCATGTGAGATGAGTTTATAATCTGAAAATTGAGCAGGACTACTGTCACTAGATTCTCCTCTAGAAGAAGTAAGTATGAGTCCAGTCGCAATTCCCACTAATATTAGTAACGCGAATAATTTTCTCATGAGTATCACAACCTTTGTAGTCATTAGCCAAAGTGCACTACATACTAATACCCCATCTTGTCTAGGACAAAACGGGGTATTAGTGATTGCTCTACTGAAGAGGAACATTATGTACAGATTAGGTATACCCACTCAATAGGCGTTGGTATTCTTAAATCCATTCCTAATCGTCTTCATGATGATTTTGACATCTAACAGAATAGTCCAATTCTCAATGTAGAATATATCGTGGCTAATCCGATCTTCAATAGATGTATCGCCACGTAAGCCCTCGCTCTGCGCTAACCCTGTAATCCCTGGACGCACGTGATGTTTAACCATATATTTAGGAATCTCATCACGGAACTGTTCCACATAATAGGGACGTTCCGGACGTGGTCCAACAACACTCATATGTCCAAATAATACATTAAAGAATTGAGGTAACTCATCTAAGCTAGTCGAGCGTAAGAACGTACCGAAGCGGGTTCGTCTGGGATCATTCTCGGTGGTCCATCCCGTATCCACAACGGTCTTAGGCTGGAACTTCATAGACCTGAATTTATACATCATGAAGTTACGACGATTAAGCCCGACGCGTTCTTGTCTAAATATGATTGGGCCCGGAGAGGTACATTTCACACCTATAGCTACAGCCAACAGAATTGGCGAAGTTATAATAATGGCAAAGAGAGCAAAGATAATGTCGAATAATCTCTTAAACAAACGATTTCCTGCCACATCGAGCGGAATATCTCTTACATTAATCATAGGCATTCCTGCAAAATTATCGAAATAAGGTCGTGCCGGTAAGTAATCATAGAAATCCGGAATAATAAGAGTTCGTACGCCTGCCTTCTCACACTGAACGATGATATCCGTATACTTTGAATGCGCATCAAGAGGTAGGGCCAGAACAACATCATCTATGAGTTCTTGAGTAAGTATATTCTCCAAATCATCCAATTTACCAAGAATGGGTTTGAAATGTCGCTCCTCTAGGCTATCCCACACTTGATTATCATCTAAGAAACCCACGACCTCATACCCCAATTCGGGGTACTGTCTCAGATTGTTGTAGAAGCGTTTGCCTAGCGATCCTGCTCCTACGATCAATACAAATTGTCGATTGTAGCCTTTCTCACGATAATGCTTAAGGGATGCTTTAAGAACATAACGATATAATATTATTAGTAAGATATTAAAAGCCAGATAAAAAGCTAAATATACACGGGAAATATCAATTTCTTTTATGACAAACATAATACTAATCAAGACAAATAAACTGATAAAGTGGACTTGTATGACTTTAAAAAGTTCATCTGCAAATCTTTTCTTTCTCTTCGGAGAATAGAGTGTTATTACAACACCTGTTACTATGGCAATCGCACCGTAGACCAGACTCCAAAGGAAATAATTCTCTATAGGCATCGGAGTCTCATAAGGAACCCAGCCGCTTTCAAATTTAAGCCACCATGCAAGCAGGAATGACAATTGCACCACAGCGAAATCCGTTAAAATATATAATTGAGTCAATAATCCTTGACTTCTCCGGATCACGACCTCACCTCCACCTGATTGTCTTCGGGTTTCGAAACAGGCTTCGATCTACTAGTAAGCTTGTTCTTAAGATAAGCCATCGTAAATTTCAAACCTATACCCATATATATAACGCCGTTAACACCCCAAAAGTATTGGTCTTTGTAATGTTTATGATGAAACACTGCCATGGCACGATGAAATTCATAAATGATACGAGTGGGTCTGCGACGTGCGCTTCCCCCCTTGTAATGAACAATTGTTGTACGAGGGTAATAATAAATACCCCACCCCGCTTGTTTGATCCGATAACACCAATCAATATCCTCACCATACATGAAGAAGGTCTCATCCAGTCCTCCTACCTGTTCTATGCTCTCACTTCTAACCAACATAAAGGCACCAACCAAACAATCCACTGGATACTCTTCATCTGGATCGAGATGCCCCAATTGATACTGATTATACTTCGGACGATCCGGGAATAACTTAGATAAACCAAATGCATAATAAAAAGACGCTGATGGCGTCGGGAATCCACGTTTGCATGCCTTATCTAGCGAACCATTTGGTAAAATAACTTTGCATCCCGAGGCTCCTATGGTAGGGTTCTCATCCATAAATGAAATCATCGTCTGGATCGTATCCTCATGAATTATTGTATCAGAATTAAGGAGTAAGATATGTCTCCCTTTGGCTATCTCCATCCCTTGATTGTTTGCTTTTGCAAAACCCGTATTCTCATCGTTAGCGATTAGTGTCACTTGAGGGTACTCTACCGAAATGCTCTCAATAGATGTATCACTAGAGTGATTATCTATGACTATCACTTCATAGGTATAACCTGTATTTGAGGCAAATACGGACTGCAGACAGTCCATTGTAAGCTTGCATGTATTGTAATTAACTATCAAAATACTTAAATCCATGTTCAAAACACTTCTTCCTGACAAAAATAGTAATCTATCGACATTATTATAACATAGGTGGGATAAATCAGGAGAAATATAGAATATTAGAACTTGCCTGCTATAAAGACAATTTTAAAAACGATGTTATCAATGCGTGATTGTCTATAAAAGGGAGTCTTCAATATATATATAACGCGCTTAACTACGTTTTGTTGTTGTATTCGTATAAGTTCATTAACTTCATTTCTTTGTTTAAAGTCCATTAATTGTGTATATACCGTCTTAAATTCCTTAGCTTGATTACTAAGGATATAATGATTCTGTCCATTCAGAAATCTCCGAGATCGCTTCTTCCATTTGTCCATCCACCCATCTGTCGACCCACCTAGGGCATTGGATTGATGCTGACGGTAAAGAATGCTAGGTTCCGAATCAAACACGACTTCTCCAAAAGTAGACACGACTAAATAAATCCACCAATCGTGCATAATAACATTCTCTAAATTACATGGGGTATTACAACGCACAATATTCAAAGCCTCTTTGTTGATAATCATTGTACAACCGACACATACATTTTCGATTAATGCATTATAGAGAGAGAGTGGTTTTTCCGGGAAATTAGGCCAAATATTTATAGGCGCTAAGCTCTGATCTACCATTTGCGTCGCTGCACAATACATTAATGGTTGTCCTTGCCTCTTCTGAGTTAGAAGAGATATTCCCTTTATTAGCTTGTTATCGTTCCATACATCATCTTGGTCACAAAATGCATAGTAATCATATCCATCTGTGGCTCTGCCTATCAAATCAAAAAAGCTTCCTACAACTCCAAGATTCTCATTCTCAGTCATACTTATTTGGTCTGGATATTGCGCCATGTATTTATGTATTTTCCCTACAGTACCATCAGACGACCCATCATCGCGGATTACAATATGGAGTTCAACGCTTTTCTGTGAAAGTAAACTCTTCAATTGATCATCTATATATTTCTCACCGTTATAAGTAGATAATAGCACTTGTACTCTGAATTGTTCCAACCCTGTACCTCCTTCATAGCTAAAACAGTTAATGCCTTGTATTATACCATTTTTTAAGATAGTAAATTAGATGTTTTGTTCTGTACAAAAAAAACCTCGATCAATTCATCTTGATCGAGAGACTCAGATACTATTATTTATTTAGAAGTAAATTCTATAAGGAAATCCTTTAACCCTTCTCCCCAAGGACGTAAATCCTTGAAACCATTCGTTCGGATGGACAGATGTTCCATCACCGAATTAGCTGGTCGATGAGCTGGACGTGGGAATTCAGCTGTCGAACAAGGTTCTGGATTGGCAATAATGTTAAGTCCTAACTGACGAGCCTCTTCAAAAATCGCCTGTGTAAACTCATACCATGTACATGTATCACTATTGGATGCGTGATAAATGCCATATTTCTCAGTTTCCATAATTTCTATTAAGAAGTTGGCTAAATCAACTGTATAGGTTGGAGAACCCTTCTGGTCATGTACGACTTTAAGAGAGGGCTTCTCTTGCCCTAAACGCAACATTGTTTTGACAAAATTATTTCCATGTATACCGTAAACCCATGAGGTCCTAACGATAAAAAATCGCGAAGATAAGCTTTGAACTAACACCTCGCCAGCACGCTTTGACTTCCCATAAATACTTTGAGGATTGGTATTATCATACTCTTGGTATGGCTCTATACTAGTCCCATCAAATACATAATCGGTACTGATATAGATCAGTTTCGATCCGATGCTTTCAGCAGCTACCGCTATATTTCTCGTACCTACGGCATTCACCTTATAAGCACCGTCTATATCGGTCTCAGCAGCATCAACTGCTGTGTATGCTGCGCAATGGATAACGACATCCGGTTGATATTGACCAATCACCCGTTGGCATTGAGCCAAATCTGTAATATCCATCTCGTTACGATCGCATGCCAGTACATCATGACCGTTGCTACGAAGGTTATGAACGACATCTGTCCCCAATTGTCCTGTTGCCCCTGTCACAATTACTTTCATAGTGAATCTCCTAGGCGTTCTCCATACTGTGTGATCTGATATTGTTGGTATTCACCTGATTGAATACGAGTCATCCAATCTTTATTATTCAAATACCATTGGATCGTCTCTTTAATACCCGTCTCGAAATTATGCTTCGGCTTCCAACCTAACTCTTCTGTTAGCTTCGTAGGGTCTATTCCATAACGACGATCATGGCCTAATCGATCCTCAACATAAGTAATGAGAGATTCAGGTTTATTTAACTCCTGTAGGATCGTCTTTACAATATGAAGATTCGTACGTTCATTGTTACCACCAATATTGTACACTTCACCCACACGTCCTTCATGAATGACAAGATCAATGGCACTACAGTGATCTTCAACATAAAGCCAATCGCGAATATTCAGCCCATCACCATAAATAGGTAAAGCCTGATCATTCAGTGCACGAGATATAATCAATGGGATAAGCTTCTCAGGGAACTGGTAAGGTCCATAGTTATTAGAACAACGAGTGATATTCACAGGTAGTCCAAATGTCTCATGGTATGCACGAACCAACAGGTCTCCTCCAGCCTTACTTGCAGAATATGGACTATTAGGCTCTAAAGGCGTACTCTCCATAAATAGACCCGTTTCTCCAAGTGAACCATAGACTTCATCCGTAGATACTTGTACATACTTTGTCACGCCATACTTCTTAGAAGCATCAAGTAGAACCTGTGTACCCAACACATTGGTCTTCACAAACACTTCTGGCTCCAAGATACTCCGGTCTACATGCGACTCCGCAGCAAAGTTAACGACCACATCGATACCTTGCTGGAAGATTTGATCAATTGCCTTTGCATCTGTAATATCTGCTTTGACAAAGGTGTAATTCGGATGATCTTCTATAGATTTAAGATTTTCTAGATTTCCTGCGTAAGTCAACGCATCAAGATTTACAATCTGGTAATTAGGATGCTGTTGCAGCATGTATATAACGAAATTGCTACCAATAAATCCGGCACCACCAGTAACTAATAGTTTCATAAAATGATATACCCCCTACTCAAAATTAAGTTCCGCATCTTGAAGTAGCGGATGACGTTGATCTTTATCCGAAAGTATTGGACTTGATGTCGGCCAATCAATATTTAATACTGGATCATTCCATAGTATGCCGCGATCATTTTCCGGCGAATAATATTCATCTACTTTGTAGAAAACTTGAGTGTTCTGTACCAACGTGCAGAAACCGTGAGCAAAGCCCTTCGGAACTAACAGTTGACGATGATTGTGTTCACTTAAAATGACCCCCACCCATTGACCAAAGGTAGGTGAATTACGACGGATATCCACGATGACATCATAAATGGCACCCGAAAGTACACGAATCAACTTTGTCTGAGCCTTAGGATTGAGTTGATAGTGAAGACCTCGCAGAACTCCTGGTTCTGCCGAAAGAGATTGGTTGTCTTGGATAAAATCATATTTAATTCCATGTTGTTGCAATAGAGCATCATTATAACTTTCCATGAAATAGCCACGGCTATCTCCATGGACAACTGGTTCTATTATAATTGCACCCTGTAATTTTAGAGGAGTGACTTTCATAACTTAATTCCTCCTTATATTATAGTTTTAATTTCCCGAATGCTTCTCCAAAATTCAAATTTTGCGATAACTCGTTAGCCCGGGCTAGTGAGGCATGTGTACCCGCATCCGTCCACCAACCTTGAAGAATATCATACGTTAACTCATTACGTTTAATATATGCATTATTCACGTCCGTGATTTCCAATTCTCCTCGGTTAGAAGGTTTTAGAGTTTTCACAATATCAAATACTTGATGATCAAACATATAGATCCCTGTTACAGCATAATTTGATTTGGGTTCTTCAGGTTTCTCTTCAATAGAAACAATCCGCTCTCCTTGAAGTTCAGGTACCCCGAATCGCTTAGGATCTTGTACTTCCTGAATTAGGATCTTCGCACCATTCTTCTGTTCTTTGAAATTGTGAACATATGGAGTGATATCATCTTCGAATACATTATCTCCTAAGATAACAATCATTTGATCTTCCCCAACAAAATGTTCGGCCAGATCAAGAGCTTGCGCAATGCCCCCAGCTTCATCCTGAACCTTGTATGTAAAACAAACGCCCATTTCTCGACCACTACCAAGAAGGTTGACTACATCCCCCATATGATCTTTACCTGTGACGATGAGAATATCCTCGATACCTGCTTGCTTAAGTTTATACACAGAATGAAAAATCATAGGGTATTTACCTACAGGAAGAAGATGCTTATTAGTAACTTTGGTTAAGGGATAGAGGCGAGAGCCTGTACCACCTGCTAGAATTATGCCTTTCATTATGTTGCCTCCATTCATTTACTTTTAATAATTAGCTTAGAAAGTGTGTATGTTATAGGAATTGTCACTACAATAACAATTAAAGGAACAATTTGAGTTGATAAGTGGACATGTTCAACTAGAATATACAACATCAAGATGTTAATTAAGTACTGAACTAGATACACAATAGGAAACTTTATAAATTTGTTAAATGAGACCTTTTCTTTAAACACAAAAACTGTATTTAAATAGTAGGATAAAAATATCCCTGCTACATAAGAGATTGTATAAGATAAGGAGTAATTCAAGAATATGAGAAGCAATAAATAGACTAGATATGTGACTAATGTATTAATCCCACCACTAATTACAAATTTCAAGAACTCCTTACTTAAAAGTTTTGTCAATAACGTAGGATGGTCGTTCTCTACTTTCATCTAATATCCTCCAAAGATACTCACCTATAATACCTAACATAATCATAATCATACCTAACAAAAAAGTAATAAGAGCAATAATGGTAGTCCATCCTTGAAGTTCTATAAACCCGAATATAGCACCCATTATAACAAAAACACCATACAAAAAACTTAATATCGCTGTTATAAATCCAATGAAGGACATAAATCGAATAGGTGAATATGAGAAACTAATAAAAGAATCAACAAAAAGTTTTATCTTTTTGGAAAGTGTCCACCTTGATTTCCCAAGCTTTCTTTCCTGTCTTATATAAGGGATTTGTACTTGATCATATCCTAACCAATAAATGAGACTCATGATGTTTGTGTTCTTCTCTTGGATTTCAACCACTTCATGGACAACTTGTTTATCAATCAATAAAAAGTCAAATCCACCTTTTGGATAACCCTTTAACGCCAGTTTCTCCAGCAAATAATAATAGGTATTAGAGAACATTTTCTGAGAGAAAGATTCTTCACGATCTGCCCTTGTGGCAAGAATAACCTTCTTTCCTAGTTTCCAATGTTCCACCATCTCCTTAAATAATTCTGGTGGATCTTGTAAGTCAGCAGCAATAATACCAACGCAATCGCCAGTAGTGTATCCTAAACCAGCTTGTATCGCAGACATTGAACCAAAATTCCGGCTTAGTTTAATGACTTTTATCCTAGGATCTTGTTCTCTAGCTTCTATTAACAACTGAAATGAATTATCCTTCGATCCATCATCTACAAAAATAAATTCAAAATCACAATCCGGCATAATACTCTGTAAGTTCTGCAATCTTGGAATCGTATGTGGAATATTTAATTCGTTATAGTACACTGGAACAACAATAGATAATTTAATGCGGTCTGTACTCATTCACAACCTCCACGATTCTTTGTACATCTTCCATATCCATGACCGGACTTATTGGGAGACTAACTATTTCTAAATGAATCTTCTCGGATATAGGAAAAGTTAATTCATTCCACTCTTTATATGCTTCTTGCTTATGAGGAGGAATTGGATAGTGAATCATAGTTTGAATTCCGTGATCATTCATATAACTAATAAAATCACTTCTATTTGATATTCTAACTACAAATACATGCCACACATGTGATTTAGATTTCTCTTCAACATAAGGTAATACAACATGCCCATTATGAATATTATTCAAGTAATAGTTTGCTATACTTCTTCTGTAATCATTATCCGCATCCAAGAATTTCAATTTCTCACTCAAGATAGGCGCTTGTATTTCATCTAATCTACTATTATATCCTTTGAATAAATTCTCATATTTCTTATGAGAGCCATAGTTTCTTAGTGCAATAATCTTTTGATATAAATCTTCATCACTCGTGGTAATTGCTCCCGCATCTCCTAATGCACCTAGGTTTTTACCAGGATAAAAACTAAACGCAGCAGCATCCCCTAAAGCTCCTACCTTTTGATTTGCGTAAACTGCCCCGTGAGCTTGTGCACAATCTTCTATTATTTTCAGATTGTATTTCGCTGCAATACTCTGAATCGGGGCCATATTACATACTTGCCCATATAGATGTACAACCAGAATTGCTTTCGTATTAGGAGTGATGCTTGCCTCAATATTATCAGGGTCGATATTATATGTTAGTATATTAGGTTCTACTAACACAGGCGTAGCCCCATTAGCAGAAATAGACAATATGGATGCAATGTACGTGTTAGAAGGTACAATCACCTCATCTCCAGGTCCAATACCATATGCTCTTATAATCAACTCTAACGCATCCAAACCGTTAGCCACACCCAGAGCATATTTTGTCCCACAGAAATCCGCAAACTCTGATTCAAATATTTTAACTTCATCACCCAAAATGTACCATCCCGAATGCAGAACTTTATGGACACTATTTAATATAGCTTCTTCATGACGTAAATTGATTTTCTTCAGATCGAGGAACGGGATCATTTTAACCCACCTATTTCTATTGAATTTTATTACAACTCAACAATGTTTCCATCTTTCAAAGAGTATTGCTTATTGCAACTTGTACACAAAAATTCTTTATTTAGCTTCTCTCCGCAATTACAAATATACGCCTTGAATTCAGCAGGATTACCATACCATAACGTATTGTTTGGAACATTCTTTGCAACAAGAGAACCGGCACCAATCATAGAATACTTACCTATTGTATTGCCTGCTATAATCGTTGCGTTAGCACCTATAGAAGACCATTCTTCAAGAATAGTGCTTAAAAAGGTACTCGGATACTGCTTAGAGCGGGGTCGCATATCATTAGTAAAAGTCACATTAGGACCAATAAAGACATTATCACTTATCCTCAAACCATCCCATATATAAACGCCTGATTTGACTGTAACATTGTCCCCTATAATCACATCATTTTCAATAAAGGTATGGTCATTCACATTACAATTCGAACCTAGTACAGCACCCGGTAAAATATGAGCAAATGCCCATACTCGAGTATCTTCTCCTATATTATCTGTTTCAACAATAGCCTGGGAATGAATGAAATATTTACTCATGAGCCATACACCTCAATAAATTTATCGTAATCACGAATATAATCCTCTGAATCATATAGATGGGAAGCGAGCACAAGAAGAACACAATCTGACGAGAAGTCATACATTTCATGCCAGTCATTTGGTTCAAGAATAAGGACTTTTGTTTGTGAATCTAGTAGAACATCCGTTTTTCGCTTCGTATTATCTAGATATACTTTACAATTACCTGATACACATACTAAAGCTTGTCTCGTTTTATAATGGGCATGATATCCTCTTCGAACTTGCTCCATTGTTCCATAGATGTAAAATACTCTTTTAATATCAAATGGAATTGTGTTATTTTCTTCTATTACCGTTAGATATCCGCGTTTATCTCCTAACACACCAATACTCAATAGAGAGCTATCCATATTAATTGTATTCAATCTCATACTATCTCCTCACATATGAATGCATTTTCTCTTACAGATTAATACTAGCAATCTCAAAATCACCAATCACCTAATAAGAAATATTAATTAATGTGTCTGCGCTCTTAATCAGCATCTTCTATTAAATAAATATTTTATTTAATAAACTTAATACTCTTTATTTCAACAATTGAATTATTAGGAGGATCTATTCTAATTCCAGACACATTACTCATTAAATCCTGCCTATTACAATAAATTCTATTAATCCCTTTTTCTATTTTTATGAATCCACTGTACTTTTCCCCATAACTTCCATTCTCCTGCATTAAGAATATTTGCATTTCTCCTTCAATATTTGATTCAAACTCAAATGAAATATAGTCAAATGAAGTATTGCTTAGTTTATCATGTGTAAAGGAAATTTGTGGATCTATTTTTCCTGATTTTAGAACTAGCTTATTTTCATTTGTGTTAATTTCTAAATCATAATAGCCTAATTTTGAGGCATCCAAATTCATTTCATAAATAACATCACTATATTTAAGATTTCCTTCTTTATGTTGATATAAATCTAACTTATATTTATCTGTATTATCAGACAAATTCACAATTATTAGATCATTTACTAATGCTACTGAATTCTTATAAGGCCAAGCTGGCATGTTCTCAGAAATTTCAAGTGCTCTATTTCTTTGTTCTTCAGTAGGATCAATATATTCATATCCTAATGATCTCATAAATTTGCTTATCCTTATTGGGTTACCCCCATCCCATTCAAAAAAGGAAAACCCTAAAACCTCTTGCTTTATTATATTTTCCCTTTGATGTTGTATATGGTTTCCAATATATATAACTGGTTGTGATGGAATTTCTCCCATATTTAGCTCTAAAATTCTGTATCCAATTTGGTGTGCTAGTTTTACATCCTCTTGATATCTATTGTAATCACTATAAAATAACTGTGATATTGATTGAGATTGATGAAAGCTAACAAATAACGTTAAAATAACAACAAGTTTATGCAATGTTTTCTTTTCAAATGCAATATATAGTAAATACCAAGCGGATGAAACAAATAATGACAACGCTAGATTTACTCTAACAGGCATAGGAGAACCTAACAGTATTGACATCAAAAATGGAGTTATAATAAATCCCAGTAATGACACAGTTATAATAAACATATTGGACTTATAATATTTTTTAGTAATAATTCTAAAGAGAATAAGAGAGAAAACAATTAAAACAGCAATAAGACTTGGAAGTATTACGTAACTCCCATAAATAAGGTTTCCCATTATTAGATTTTTATAATAGCCTAACAAACTATTCATTATCTCAGTAGTATCACTCTTGCCCCACGCTACAAAGTTCGAAACATATCCAGACTGTGGGATAAACTTCCCTACTATTTTATCAATTATTTTATATAGTACTAAGCTCATTGTAGCAATAAGAATATATTTTAATATTGTTAAAATATATTCTTTAACGCTAACCTTTTTATTAATTTTTTGGGAAGACATTACGTATATAATTGAACATACAATTACTCCACATATTAAGACTGGTAAATATGATTGATATATAGAAGTTGCAAATGTAGTTAATATCAATCCACCAAACATATAGAAATAGCTTCTTTTTAAAACTGCCCACTTAAAAACCAACAAAGTAGCAAATGAAGTCATGATCCATCCTAGCCCTAATTCAAAACTCATTATTGAAAATCCAATATTTTCCGAAAAGGCTGGGAATGTTACAAACATTAACGCGGTAATAAGACCAGGTGTATCGAATCCTCCAGACTTATCTCTATTTACATTTGAACTATTAAATACATAAGCCCAAATTATACCGCTAAAACTAAAAGTAGCTACTGCTAAATACGTACTAGTTACTGAATTAGTAAGTGTATTATTAAGCAATAATTTAAGTAATGCTATTCCAAAACGTCCCTGTCCACTCCATACAGAATTAATAGAATCTGAAAATAACGATTTTTCTTCATCAATTGAAAGAGTAAAATGTGTTAGAGGAAACCCATATGCAAATAAGGCAACAAATATTACAATACCACATAACAATTTATTATCTTTTAGATATTGTAAAAATAACCGGGATTCTACATTCAACATACTAGATACTTCCTTAACCCATCTCATTTTTTCGTCCTACTCCTTACTAAATAAGTTGCCACTATTAGATTACGTTTTTAACTCTCAACGAAATAATATAACTATTAATTATTTTTTACCCCATACCGATATAATTTATTTTGCAATTCTAGATTCTTCTACCGCTTCTTTTGTAGCTTGTAAATAAGCATAACCGTATTTCTTATCCGGTTCCAGATATGCTCCTTCACCCCACTCGTTCCACGCATTAATAAACACCATCTGATCATCTAAATCCGTTCTATTCTTACCTTCTAGTATCACATCTTTGAGCCATTGTTTATATAACGCAGGTGTAGCGCCTTGAAAAATCATGCCTTTATTATTTCTACGAGCGGTATTATCCCACATTGGCATTACAGCACGATAAAGCTTTGGTAAGTTGTAATTAAAGTATTTCTGATTCTCTACTAGATCTTTGTAGTCAAAAACCTCACCAGAAAAGTCGCTACGGATATAATCAATATCTTGAGTGATATTCTTTAAGTTTGTATACACAGTGCCTGGATGGAACTCTGAAATTGCATCATAGCCTATGCCGAGTAAGTCGAGCTCCACCATGTTTTCTTTTACAGCAATAATGTATAATTCACCGATTCCCTGCTCATGACAATATTCACGCCAATATTGAAGGACTGTGTTGGGTTCTGGCATCAATGCCGGTCTATAAACGGTTATCACCTTTTTACCTTCCACAGTTATATAACGTTTATCCTTTAAAAACCGAACCATATCGTGAATTACATTTTTATAACTTTCAACGCTTTTCGGCTGTTCCATCAAAATACCCGAGTTGGTCCCATCGAAACGTTTGGTCCAGTTTTCATTAGCCCAGCAAAGAGAAAATGGGAAATCTAAACTTTCGTCTGCAAGGAACATCTCAATCGGCTTTTCAAGTAGCCGCTCTCCATCAAACCAATAGTAATAGAAGGAAAATCCATAAACTCCATGCATTTGTGCCAATTCGATCTGTCGCATCATATTTTCCTTTAGTCTTAAATCATAAAATCCAAGTTCACCCGGCAATCTTGGTTGATAGTGTCCCACAAATTGAGGAACTGCACGGCAAACATTATTCCACTCTGTTACTCCCTTACCCCACCATTCCTCATTATGCTGATCAGGATGAAATTGCGTGAGATAATATGCAATTATTTTACTATCACTACTTTGACGACGATAAGGTGTCTCTGTAATCGGCACATACGCAGATTCATCTTTATCAGGGATTCTTAATATTTGCTCAATATAATTTTTCTGATCTAAATTGTACTCTACTACTGCATTAGAAGTTAGAACTGGACGAATTTCAATGTTTTCCTGTTCCTCAGGTGAATAAGACAAAAGGGATGGTCTTATTGACTTCTTCACCTTAAACAGGAATTTTTCTTTTGATCTTGGAGATAAAATCGGAAGTTTCCAAAATATTTTTTTTAACACACGATAACCTGCCTTTTCTTGAGGCGGTGTTATGATTGGTTGTTCTATATCAATAGCACCCTCAGACGAATGACTAGGCACATTAACTTCACTAATCGGCATTGACCGAATTGAATCATTATTTCTCACTAAATCGACTGTTTTTTGTGTAATAGATTGCCATGTATTTTCTAACGCTTCCTGTTTTAACAGACCACAATAATCAGTGTCAAAACGTAAAGTCATCGCTTCATTTACATGATTAATAAATTCCTGCTCTGTATTTGCAATTAAACAAGATTTATATTTTAGACACTCTGGTAGTGCATAAGTGACTACAGGTTTTTGCTGCGCCATATATTCAAAAATCTTTACAGGAGAAACAGACTTTGTAATATCATTTATAATGAAGGGCAATATAGCAATATCATAAAATGCAGCATATTGACTCAACTGAATATATGGTTTCGAACCAATAAAATAAACATTCTGATATTCCAAAAGACCGCTTTCCTTCAAATGATCATCATGTTCGTAGCCAATCAATAATAGAATATACCTGTTATCATCTGCTAACTTTTTAAGTAGATCATAGTCAATCCACTGTGCAAGTGCACCATGATACCCAATAATAGTTTTCCCTTTATTTACAATCTGTTGAATATCTATAGGACACTCAATATTATTACGATCTACATTCCAATGTTCATAGTCAACACCATTTGTGATCATGTCCATATTACGTCTACGATAAGGTTTAACCTGATCAAACAGTTTATCAGAGGTTGCAACAACAGAAATTTCTTCGTTTCTCAAAACATATTCGTGTCTTTCAAGCACAAACTTAGGAATATTCCCAGTTATTTGCGGTGTGATTTCATCTATATATTCATAAAGAACAGCATAGCCCTTTGCAAGAAATGATTCCAATTCTTCAATAGTCGTAGCTAGATCAATAGACTGCAACCGAATGATTTTAAGACCCGACTTTCTATCCAATATTTCAAATAGTTTCTTTTTCACTTCATAATTATCAAGATTCACAATACAAAGGGTAGGTGAAATGAATTCACACACTTCGATATCCTTATCCACTAATGGATGTGCACCATAGAACGATATCCCTCCTACATTCCCTGCTTGAAGAGATAAGTGTTGAAACCGTTGAAATAATGGCGTGTTCCATCCCATTGGAACATGGAAAATATCTATAAAGCTATGAGGAGTTTGATCGATCCATTGATCGATCTCTTGCCAAATATCACTTGTTTGGACTATTTCAGCAATTTTTCCAGATTCCTTTACATTTGCAAGGCTTTCCTTTCCTTTAACGAAAATCTTCTTAGTTGTTTTTCTCCATCCATTGGTTTTAACATTTTGCTCAGTCTTCTTCAGTAGTTTGTAGTATTCTCTAATCATATTCACCACTTGCTTTTTCCCAAGTTTTACAGTATCTAATGTTAATCTCAACGGCTTTGTCAATTTCCAACTCGTTGAATTTATAACCCCATGGTATTCATTTGATAATATAGCTTTTTGGGAAGACAATAATTGATTTTCCTTCAATAATAGAGAGGCTTCCAACATAGACGCATCACGCTCAGAAGTAATGAGATCCTTCTCTAAGCTTAATGAGTTTTTCTCAGAGATTAGAGAAACATTTTCTAAGCTTAATGAGTTTTTCTCAGAAACTAGCGAATCTCTTTCTGAGCTTAGCGCCATTTTCTCAGAAATTAGCGAATCTTTTTCTAAACTTAATGTATTAAATTCCATAGTAATATGCTCGTTTTTATTTTCACTCTTCTGTAGATCTATCGATAAATCATCGTATTGTTTTGATATCTTTAAAAGTTCTTGATGATGTGTATTTTGAATCGCTTCTCTACTAGCTAATTCCGATTCCGTCCCTTTTACAACCTCAGCATATATCTGATCATCTCTGAGGATTTGCATTGAACAATGTATCTTTACTATCTTTCCATCAATAAATTCATCATGTAATAAGTAAACCGGGTCGGTTGTTAGAAATAGATCTCCATCAGAGTTAAACGGATACCCGTTATATGGTGTGAACTCAACCTTCAATCCATCAATTTCAGCATATTCGATTTTACACTTGCATAATTGTCCTTCAATCGGATCAAATCGTATATTCTTTATATATGGATATTGATGAATATCAAATTCAAGAGTTATTTCTTCCAAACTACCATCATAGATTTGCTGGCACTTATCCTGATCACTAAATCCACTTCCAGTATCTATGTATAGGTTTGCAGTACAATTATTAGCATCAAATACGGATTCTACTTTTGATAAAGAGATAGTCTTTTTTTGATAGACAGACTTATCCATCATTTTGACATAATTAGCTGAAAAGAATCCTTCCCATTGGTAGAATACTAGTATCATTTCATCAGATATTTCGAATGTTTGATAAATCTCTTCTTCTGACACAAGAGATGTAGAATACTTATGCTTCTCATAAAATTCTTTAACAGAACGCCAAAAAATAAATTTGATAGGTAAACCACAGTCAACAAACCACTCATAGTCAAAGATTATCAGTTCGTCATTGTTATAGAAAACATTGTCAAATAAAACATCTATATTATTAAACGACGTAAATTCTAATTCATCATCAAATTTAATAGGTCCAAATATAGCATGGAACTTCTCGGAATATGTGTTATTCCCAATTGAACCGTACGAAGTGAGCATATAATAAAACTTATGTAAAATAGACAAAAATCTTACTTTGTCATGTTTACCTTCTTCACCCAACAATACCTTTTCCATTGTAGGATATTCTAAAAAATCACACACCAAATCATTACCCACCAGTTGGGAAGGCAATAAAGAGACTTCATGATTCAATTTATTTCTCTGGCGATAGAAATGATTCATTTGTTCTAAATGTCCAATAGCCTTTGTTGAAAGGGCTTGCTTCTTTACTTTCGTTTCTTCCCCTTGAGTATAGATTACTGTGCATATTTTAAATGAATCATCTCTATTAGCATTAATTTTCACATATAATATTTCTTCATCACTTTGTTCTATCTTTAGGGTCTTTTTACGAACATCAATTAAGAATGAGTTGGCAAAGGAGGCACCTGCTTCCTCTTTCACCAAAAGGTTTTGCATCTGTATTTCGTCAAAAAACATATAGCGATCTGTATCATAACTATGAACATCATAGGAAAGTGGTACCTTGTCAAATCCACCATCCGTAAAAACAACCTCTGGGAACTTATAGTCCGGATATGGATAATAAAACTTTTCAATATTCAAGTTACAATTATCAACTAATGCTGTTATTTCGCTTTTAGAAAACGTTCTTACTTTTTTGTTCGATGGATAATCATCCAATCCTACAAATAATTCTCCAGTGTGATCTTCCTTTGCACCGGAGAAGTATTTCAATCCCAATCTATTTTCAATTGCAATTAGAATAGATCCATCATCATTCAGTGAATTTGATAACATGTTTATAAACGTTTCGTATGGCTTTTCTCCTGAAGTAAATCCACCTGCATATTCCAACACGCCATTTACAATGACATAATCAAATTTATTATTGAATTGCATATTTCCTAAGTTTCCTACAAATATTTCTAAATTGTCATACTCTTTATGGCGTTCATAATTAATAGTTGCTCGTTTCTCTGTTAGTTCAACAGAAGCAACATATTTTGCCTTTTCACACAGTAATCCAGTGATTGCACCACAACCAGAACCCACTTCTAATATAGTGCAGTCCTTTTTAAACGGATACCAGTTTAGAATATTCTGTCTTAATTGAGAGAGGTGGTAAAATACAGGCCAACTAACATTATTTAATTCTTCTAACTTTGAATCGCTTTTTGAGCGTACAATCTCTAGTATCTCATCTTCAATTGTAACTCCGTCCGAATATTCCGTCTCATTCTCGTAGTATTTCAAGTTAAGCTTCGCCATGCGATCGACTCCAATCATATACTTTTCGGCTACAATATACACCTACTCTTATTTACCGTGGCGCCTATCTAAGGACGACTCTCCGGGGACACCTGCATCATACTGTACTTGAATATCTAAAATTTCATCATCTACCACTCGAAAGGATATAATCTCCGAATAGTAATCAATCTCGGTCAAGAATATTCTCCCATCAATGTGAGAGAAGTTATACGGAACTCCTTTTAAACTTAGGCTATCAAATATGTCATCATAATTAGAACTTGCTAAATCATTTAAATTCTGAACTCTCACTAATTTCGGAGCAATAACACCTGCTCCATCTTGATAGACACTAAGATAATAGTAAGATCCGCACTTTGTAATATCATTCATGCCACTTAGTTCAAATGGCACCTCATACTCTCGAATTAAATCGAAAGATGCGTTATTGTAATTCGCTACGATAATTTTGCCTGCACCAGAAACAAAATAAAGTTCTCCATCAATCAATTGGATTGCTCTAATATAGGAATTATCTACTAAGTATCCTAATCTTATTACTTTTTCCGTAATAACCTCTTGGCCATTATTTTTTAGCACAAATATATGTTGAGACATAGCAGAAATCCCATAAAAAAGTTTGTTCTTATCATCATAGACAATCCTATTAGGACGCTGTCCTATTCGTTCTATAATTTGCGTAATCCTAAAATGATCTCCATCTCTACGAAATACCTTAACCTCATTGTTTTCCGTATCCTCTACCAAATAAACAGAACCATCACTGGCAATAGAATGTGGATCACCAATATTATCTGACATAGTATTCCAATCCTTAATAGGGTCGGTTAGATTGTCATTATAAATTACACGATGATGCCAACAGTCCACTATAAAATATTCATGACCGATTTTTTCAATAGTTGTTGGAGTATATAACGTATTTCTCCATTCAAATCTCTCATTTTTTTCTCGATCAGTTATATTCTTTTGATTATCCAACAAGGGACCTTCTCTGGTAGACTTCATATATGCACTGCATACATCGCGTGTATTACCAACCATTTGAACAACGCCATGCTCCAGCCAAACAACCTTAGTGCACATCTCTCGGATCTGCTCAATACTATGAGAAACTAATATAACTGTAGTTCCCCCGCTCATTAGTTCCCTCATTCTTTTAGCACTCTTTTTTTGGAATTGTGCATCTCCTACAGATAAAATCTCATCAACAATTAAAATATCTGGATTCACAAGAGTAGCAATTGAGAAAGCAAGACGCATAATCATACCTGAAGAGAAATTACGAATAGGGGTATCCATAAAATCATGTAATTCTGAAAAGTCTACTATCTCATCATAACGTTCTGTCAAATATTCCTTCGAATATCCTAATACTGCTCCGTTCAAATAAACGTTCTCTTTTGCGGTTAAATCGACGTCAAAACCTGCACCTAACTCTAGCATTGGAGCAATACTTCCCTTAGCTTCAAGTTTGCCTGCTGTCGGGTGTAATATTCCCGAAATAATCTTTAAAAGAGTACTTTTCCCCGCTCCATTGTTGCCGATAATGCCTACAACTTCTCCCTTCTCAATAGAAAAGGAAACACCTTTTAGAGCAACAAACTCTTTATATTCTAGTTTTCCAGCTATCTTTTTCACAAGAAATTCCTTAAGGCTTGAGACACGATCATTTGCCATACGAAATTTCATAGACACATTATCTACTTTTATCAAGATGATACCCCTCTTATAAATAAAGAATGAATTTATTTTGAGTTTTATTAAATACGAATATCCCTAGCAATAGTGAACCTATTGCAAAAACGGCACAAAATACCCACGCCTTGGGGTCAGGAAAACCACCATTTAAAATAATTACACGAATAAACCTTATGAAGTGGTACATTGGATTGAATTTCATTATAGACATTATTGCACTTGGCAGTATACTTTCAGGATAAAAAATAGGTGTCAAATACGTCCAAATTGTCAATCCAATACTATATAAAAACTGTGTGTCTCTAAAAAAGACCATCATTGCAGCAAGCAATAGCGAAATACCACATATAAAAACAAACATGCAACCTATCCCAAAGATCAATGCGATATGATGATAAGTAACTGGCATACCTGTCGCAATAATGACTGTATACAAAGCAATCAAAGAAAACAGAAAGTTTACGCCACACGACAAAACTCGAGAAAAAGGATATATGTATTTCGGCACATATACTTTATTAATTAGTGATGCATTTTGTATAATGCAGGTCATTGACTGTGACGTTGCCTCAGCCATAAAATTAAACATCACTATTCCGCTGAGCAAATACACCGCATAATTAGGTATATCGAATCGGAATAACGTGGAAAATACCATGAATTGCACAATCATTGTTAAGAGTGGGTTTAGAAGGCTCCATAATACACCTAAAACGGATCTTCTATACTTAGTTTTAAAATCCCTTCCCACTAATTGTGATAGGAGAAAACGATATTTCTGAAAATCAATAAATAATTTCCCTAGCATTAATAACCCTCCACAGGTTGTCGGATTTCTTCGAAATACGATTTAAGACCTTTTTGATTTTTATACTTGTTTCAGAGTTCAGTTTCTTACTATTTCTCAAGACAAAATTTCTGTAGTAGATTCTATTATTCTGTGTTGGAAAAATATAATTCTTCGCATTTAATCCCAATTATCTCCTTTTTAAAGTTAAACTTTGATTGACTTAAGAACCCAATTAAATCGTAAGATCATACTACCCGCTTGTTCAATTAGTAGAATAGAATTTTATCCTATGCTAAAATACTACCATATATAACATAAAGGAGATTGAAAACTTTGTCTAAACAAGTATACGGTAAACAGGCCAAAAGGTCGAGTGACGTCGAAAAAATTCCTTTTTTATCATGGATATTATTAGCGTCTATCATTCTATATCTAGCATGGTCGCCATTTCAAGTAGCGTTATTTAATGGACAGGCACTACAATTCGAGCAACCTATATTCTGGGCTTCAGCAATGGCCTGCGTGATTCTCTTGGTATGGATTGCTAACTATTACAAGAGGATTAAATTAGAAGATCAACGAGATTGGATGGCTATTTGGGTATTGCTACTTCCTATTACATATGTACTCTCACTCTTTGGTGCCGCCTCGCATTCATTAGCGATAAATATGGTCATTATTCAGAGTACCTATGCAATCATGTTTATTGTTGGGTTATTCGTATTAAGAGATAAACTAGCGAATAGAATCATTCAGATCGCGATTATGGCTATAGCTTATATCATCGTTGGTTTTGGATTTCTCAATTGGTTCGGGCAGGGTAAATTCGCAGGTACATTAATTGTATGGTTCTCTAATAGCGTACTGAATGGTAAATATACAGATGCGGTCATGACGGACTCAAACGGTCTGCGTTTAACTTCGGTATTTCAATATGCGAATACTTACGCTGCGTTTCTAATGGCTTTCTTATTTGCAGCAGTGTTCTTTCTTATCAAATCACGTAAGTGGTACGGGCAAGCACTACACGGATTTATGTTAGTCCCTATTATCGTATCCATTCTCTTAACGCTCTCACGTGGTGGATTGGTTATGCTTCCTGTCGTATTTGTCCTTCTACTATTATTCTTAAAACCAGCTAAACAGATTCTGTGGGTTGTATATTGTGCCATAGCTGGCGGTGCATCCTTGGTGATATCGAAAACAGTAACGGATCTAGGATTGCAATTAAACACAACTTATGACGGTGGAGAAGCAGCCAAAGGATGGACCTATTTACTTGTCACATCTGTCATTGTTGCATTGCTTGCTTGGGTTATTCAAAAGTTCATCGCTCCTCGTCTAGAACGAAGTCTTGAATCATGGTCTAATCGTACATTGGCTAGCCTATGGATTCCCGTAGGATCCATTGTTGTGGTAGGTTTAATAGCCTTTCTCTTCATCGGAACTAGTGCCCGTAATATTCTCCCTGACAATGTCAGTACTCGTCTTGAGAATATTAACTTTCAACAACACAGTGTGTTAGAACGTATAACTTTTTATAAAGATGCTATCAAGGTTGTTAAAGATTATCCTGTCTTAGGTGCAGGTGGTGGGGCTTGGAGTGTGCTGTATGAAAAATATCAGAATAATCCTTACACAAGCCGACAAGCACACAACTTCTTCCTTCAATATTTGGTAGAGGTCGGCATCCTTGGATTTATCGTATTTATGGCATTCCTGATCTTTATATTCTATAAATATATTCGTGGTTATATCAGAGCAACAGAGGAAGGAAAGGAATCTCATTTCCTATATCTTATTCTAGCGTTATCCATCCTATTGCATAGTATTCTTGACTTTAATATGAGTTATGTATTCATTGGGATTCTCGTATATCTTAGTCTTGGAGGCATGGCCGCTGTTATGGAGAGTAAACCACTACGCATCCAAAAGTTACGCTGGAATAGTACTGGAGCAAGCACTCTTTATAGTTTTGTAGTCGGCATATGTGCTGTTGTGGTGCTCATCACGTCTATCCGATATGTGCAGGCAGCGAATGCTGGACTCACGGCGAAACAAGTAGCACAGACTAGTACCTCCTTCGATGAAATAAAGGCAGCCCTTGAGAAGGACCTTAACATACGTAAGCATAATCCAGATTCGACCATATTACTCTCTTCTCTCTATCAGCAAGTATACACGCAGGATCAGAATGAAGATTTCTATAATTCATCTTACACGCTGATTGTAGAGGCACTTAAAGATGAACCTTACAACAAGCAAATGATTAATCGCTTAATTACGTTATATCAATTAAAAGGAGAACAGGATCAGGCCTTTAAGCTATTAATAAATAATTCAGAGAACTTTAATTGGGATATTGAGTGGTATGAGAAAATAATTGCGCAAGGTTATGAACTTGGTTCGAATGCTCAAAACCAACAAGATACAGCCTCTAGAGATAAATACTTTAATGCAGGTATTGCCGCCTTCGGTAAGGTCCAAGCTGGACTTATACATCTAGCTACCCTACCTGAGGGACAAATGGCTGGGCGTGCATTTGCTAATACACCTGCAATGATACTAAACACAGGTAAGATGCATTACTTACTCAACCAACCAGATCAGGCAGCTGAAACGTTAAAAATAGGATTGCTTGAAGACCTAAGTGATCCAACCAACCGCGAAATTGCACGTTGGTATATTGCATCTATGATGAAGCAAGGTACAACAGATCAAGCCGTGCTTGATCGTCTATTACAGATTGACCCAACGGAGAAAGCACAGATTGATACTTTGGTTCAAATGTCGCTTTAATTGTCATACTAATTCAATAGAAACGGCTCCCATCCTGAGTTCAGGATGGGAGCCGTTTTGTATAATATGAATAGAAGAAGACCAGACTCAACTCTATAAGATCATCATTCTTTTAAATGGATAATTAAATCTATGAATGTTCAATATCATGAATGGTTTGTTTCATATACTGAAGTAAGTTTTCTCTTAATTCTCGATGTTGTAATGCATAATGAATGGTCGTCTCAATGAAGCCCAACTTCTCTCCAACATCATGTCGTTTCCCCTCGAAATGATAAGCAAGTACTCGCTCTAGCTCTCCTAGTCTGGATATAGCATCTGTCAACTGAATTTCACCATTCACACCCTCATGTTGTTCACCGAGTAAATCAAATATACGCGGTGTGAGTATGTATCGACCCAATATGGCCAGGTTAGATGGGGCTATATCTTCTTGGGGTTTCTCTACCCATCGATTAGCCTGGTATACTCGTTCCCCGATGGAGTGTCCATCTACTATTCCATATCGAGAGACCTCATTCCATGGAACAGGTTGCACACCAACAATGGAAGATTGATAATGTTCATACACGTCGATCATTTGCTTTAGACATGGCACTTTTGCTTCTACAATATCATCACCGAGCAAGACAGCAAAAGGTTCATTACCAATAAACTTGCGAGCGCACCAGATCGCATGACCTAAACCCTTCGGTTCTTTTTGACGAATATAGTGGATATCCGCCATTTCTGATGACTTGCGTACTTCACTAAGCAGATCCCACTTTTCCTTTGAATGGAGATTGTGTTCAAGTTCAAACGAATAGTCAAAATGGTCCTCAATCGCTCGTTTACCTTTCCCTGTGACGATAATAATGTCCTCAATGCCAGAAGCTACTGCTTCCTCAACAATATATTGAATTGTAGGTTTATCCACGATCGGGAGCATTTCCTTCGGCATCGCCTTTGTCGCAGGAAGAAACCTTGTTCCTAAGCCTGCTGCCGGAATAATAGCTTTACGGATTTTCATATACTCGAGTCTCCTAGTCTAGCATTATTAATCACTATCATCTGTTGTTTCTAATTCAATAATAGTAACAAAAAACCGAATGATTCGATAGTATAGGACGGTTATTGATCTACAGAATTGTTCCACATGCCATCGGTTGCCTAACAAAGCAATTTAATCGTTCGCCCAATTCGAACTTTCGTCATCATCTTGTAGCTAGCATTGGATAGATGCGTCTGTTCCTTCCTTACATCACAAAAAGGTTGATCTACCCCCATTTAGAGGATCGATCAACCTTTATAGAATACAGACTGTACCTGAATTCCTCCTACTTCACCAACTGCCCCCGCGTTACGCCAAGCTGATTCGTCGCCTTGAGAGACTTCCATACTTGCGTACCGCTGATCTCACCACGAAATGCGCGTTTGTAGAGATTAATTACTTCATGCACTTGTTCTGGCGTCTCTTCAAGGAACTCGATGCGATAGTTCGATACGCCAAGTTCCATGAAGTTGGATAGATACTCGGCACCCGATTGCTCAATCGCATTATAGACGGTATTGCGGCACCCTTCGTCTACACGAACGGGATGAGACATCCCAATTCTGTCTTGTAGTGAAACGCTATGATCTTCGCATGGACGTCCACAGTTCGTGAAGTCTGTTCCTTCACTTAGGAAAGTACAGTATACGCAATGCTCTGTATGGAACATCGGTAAATGTTGATGAATAACAATCTCCATCTTCGATGTGTTAGCCCGTCCTAGCATGTCTACCATCTGCTGAATATTCAGATCATAAGATGGTGTAATAAGATCACATCCAGCTTCGATGAACAGATCAGCTGCCTTACTGTTAGCAATATTCAATGAGAAGTCGCCAATGATCTGTGGATGCTGGGCATCCGGATTCTCTTGACGGTGGCGCAGATAGAAGTACAGCGCCCCTGTGTTACGCACAAGCACAGCATCTGGCTGTAAGCGCAAGATGTTGTTGTGGTAGCCGTTCTCGCCAGGCATGTGAATGCGTGGCGTTGCCAACGCGATCTTCGCGCCAGCGGCACGCACAGCTTCCACTGCTGCCGGGAACTGCTTGATGAACTCGAAGTCGGCGTATATCATGCCTACGCCTGCTTCGAGAGCAGCCTGCACCTGCGGCAGGCTGCGGCACAGCGCGGTGAGCTCCGCTTCACCACGCGCCACCGGCTGCGATGCGCTTCGCGCCGCTTCGCCGTACACCTCAACCGCCCGTTTCACGTATACCGGCGGTTTCGGACGCTCGCCTGCAAGCATCTCCACCGCACGGCGGCGGATGCTATTTAGCTCGCGCATAGGCACAATGACGTCGCCTTGCAGTTCGACGTCCAACTGCTCAAGCTGGAACACGGTACCGCCTAGGCGTCCGAATTGTTCTTCCAGCAGAGCATAGTCCATTGGACGCTTCTGTGCAGCTTCCAATTCCATTTCAGAATCAACTTGTACAGTCGTACCCTTCTGTACGTCTGTCCACCATGTAGTGAGCAATCCACCTACATGACCTACAACCTTCACTTGAACCGGGAATACACGATACGGTTTCTCTGTCTCATACGTCTGACGAAGACGTTTGTCGAGTGCAGGATCATTCGTCTTCCATATACGGTCTCCGACATTTAATCTTTGTAGATCAACATCGTTTCGTCCGGCTATGATATCAATAATCCAACCTTCGCCAGCTTCACCTTCGATCTTCACACCTTTGCGGCGGATATCGTAGACGCGTCCGCCTTCTTCCTTCTTCGTAGGGTCCCCAGCGTCGAATACAATCCCGTCTCCACGCTTCAACGGTGCATCGATCTTGCAGACTACACCATCGCGTAAGATTTGATCCACACGTCCAAGATACACTCCGCGGCTCTTCGGATACGTTCCTTCCACTAGCTTCTTATTGTTCGTTCCGTCTAAGAAACCATGAGTAAGTCCACGCGAGAAACTTTGCGCAAGCTCACGTATTTCTTCCTTGCTTGGTGGTGTAGAATCGCCTTCGAAATAACGATCAATCGCTTTACGATATTTACTAACCACATTGGCCACATATTCAGGACTCTTTAGGCGCCCTTCAATTTTAAAAGAAGTCACACCCGCTTCGATCAATTCCGGCATGATATCAATAGCAGCTAAATCCTTAGGGGATAACAAGTAAGCAATATCGCCCATCGGTTTCTGAACCCCATCGACCATCAAGTCATATGGCAAGCGGCATGCTTGTGCACATTCCCCACGATTCGCCGAACGTCCTCCCCACATTTCTGAAGTTAGACATTGTCCCGAATAAGAGACACAAAGTGCTCCGTGAACAAATACTTCCATGGGTAGTTTCGCCTGTTCACCGATCTTCTTGATTTGCTTCAAGTTGTTCTCGCGACCTAATACAACACGTTCCATATTCCAAGGTTTCGTAAATTCAACAGCTTCAGGCGATGTAATCGTCATCTGCGTCGATCCGTGGATCGGGAAATCCGGTGATATCTCACGAATCATCTTCACGAGTCCTAAATCTTGTACGATGACAGCATCCACACCTGCATCCACACACACATCAATGAGCTCTTTCGCATCAGACAACTCATTCTCGAACACTAGAATATTAAATGTCAGAAATCCCTTAACCCCATAACTATGAAGAAACGCCATAATCTCTGGTAGCTCATCCATACGGAAATTATTAGCGCGTGCACGTGCATTAAACTTTTCCACACCGAAAAAGATAGCATCTGCACCATTCGCTACAGCCGATCTCATACAATCCCAATCACCTGCAGGCGCCAGTAACTCAACGTCTCCTCTTTGTAATCCTTGTTTACTCATGTAATCTATATCCTCCCGAACTAGCACCATGGCTAGTGAACTTCTTAGTATATATTTCTAATCCATTACGAAATGGATCTTTAGACACCATGTAGGAACAACTTATCATTACGTCTTTAACTTATCTATTGTATCAAATATCACACGAACCTTCTACCTTTCCCAATCATTTCAACTTCTTATAGCAAACAAATCCAGTAATACCGCCATTTTATTTCAAAAAAAAGAACAGCCCTCAGGCTGCTCCTTCCAAAATGATTAATTTAACTTCGTGAATACAAAAGATTTCAGTGCCTTCTCCAGTGCATCTTTCTGCAACTGTGTGGCATTCGCATCGTTTAATGATGTGGAGACGGTATACATGATGTCTTTGTTACTAAATAAAATCTGGGTTCCCTCATAAGGAATACCATCTTTCAGTTGATGGAACTTAAAGATCGTTGCATTCACTCCCGCAAAGGTCGTGTTATCAATACTATGAACGATTAGCTCATTAGACTTTCGAGATGCCTCCGTATAATAAGCCTTTAACTGACTCACTGACTCTTCAACCGAAGTGTCATACTCTGCTGTAATCATGAATCGTCCACCCATGAATTGATACTGAATCGGAGAACTCTCGAAACGATCCTGAATGGGTGTCCAGAACTGTGGAACATTCACTTTAAACAAGTAGGACTTTGAGGATTTAGTAGTAACCTTGGATTTATCAATCAAATTCGTATCTTCTTCCATTCTTCCGAAAGTTTCAGATACAACCTCGTACTCAATCGTAATAGAGTCCATGATTGCTTTGAATTGAGCTAAATCCGCCTTCTGGTCATTGGCTACTGAATACTCTACATAGTAACGGAATCCCTCTTTTTCAACCATGACTTGATATTCTGTTATCCATCCATCACCATAATTGTATTGAACTTCGTTCACGAGGCCATCACTATCTGAGATGACGATTGGGTACGTGTCCACAATCTTATAAGAATCTTTAACGAAAGACTCTCCCAACCATTTCTTCATCTGCTCACTCCATAATGCAAGACTTGAATCTTTAGGAGCTGATGAGACAGCGAGTTTAAGATAACTTCCATTCTCGTCTTCATAATACATGTTCTCATTGTCCATATCCCATCCAGCAGGAACATCTACGGAAATACCATAGTCTTCATTGTAGACGTTACGCTTTCCATCAACCACACTGGATAAGTCTTTTATGTTCTTGTCCTGCTTATTGAAATTCGTAGTGAATGAATTTAATAGTGCTGAATATTTACTCACATCTTTATAATTCATAGCATTTAAATCAGCAAAATATATTTCATATAATACTTCATTAGCGTAATACGCACGATTTTCCCAGATTGTCCCATCTGAGTCCTTTGTAACAATACGCGAATACGGAATGGATGCCCTCGGGAATGATTCACGATCCAATACGAGTTCACCCACATCTTTAGCATCTTGCACTAATCGTTGTAGAATGTCCTCTGTTTGAAGATCTACCTCTTGTTCATTCGCATGAACTTCGATGTAATATGCCCCCTCTGCATCGTTAAACGTGGCAATACTCTCATAATTTCCATTTTGCCCGATGACAAGACCTGATGGGTAATTCATTGTCCAATTATAGTAACTGTTTCCGATCTTCGTCTTTCCCACATCACTATCCATACTAGTATCCTCTACGTTAGCCTTATCTTCTGTGGATATTAATGTGATCACACTCTCCCCAGTAGTTCCTGAGCTAACCTTAGCCCCTATCCCTTGAGCGACCAAACGTAGTGGGACCATTAATGTGTTTAACTTCATAGTAGGTGCTGCATCAAGCTTTACCTTTTTACCATCTACCCATGCTAGATGACTATCTATTACCATGGTTAACGTATGAGCTCCATATGTTACCTTCACTTGATTAGATTTCTCAAGACGAACCTGGCTTCCGAATGCCTTTTTGAACACACCTAACGGAACCATGGTCGTCGAATGATCTATGTACGGTTTAGCAATAGCCACTTGTTGTCCATTAATGACTGCAATCGTACTTCCTACCTTAACCCTCAATTCTAACTTTTCCCCGCTAGCTGCAAATACCGACACCGCCGCTGTAAGAAACATGGATAAGCATAAAATAATAGACACGCTCTGTCGAAATAGACTTCTTTTCAATGCCATACCATTTCTCATTCCGAATATCATAGCTCGTAATCCCCACTTTCTACATCAGCGATCAGACCTTGTTGGGTCAATACTAACTTGCGAATAACAATATCGCCGTCACTCTGCATTAACAATTTCACGGTCTGGCCAGGTAAATATGCCTTAAATAATTCGTTAATATCTACTACGGAAGTAACTGAAATCCCATTAATGCTATAAAGTACATCATCCTCATGAATCCCAGCCTTCTCAGCCTCGGAAGATAGAACTTTAGTAACCGTTAAAGGATCATCCGTAGGAAGACCTACAATGGCAGACCAACTTTCCTCTAATGTGACACCTAGACTTGGGCGTTTTACTTCGCCATACTTCATCAATTGATTAATGACATATTGAACAGTATCCGATGGAATGGAGAATCCCATATTCTCAACGCCGACTGCTGAGAATTTCATTGTATTAATACCCAGTACTTCACCCTTCATGTTCACTAGTGGTCCACCACTATTCCCAGGATTAATGGCCGTATCACTTTGGATCAAGCGGTATGATGCACTAACTCCTCGATTCAGGCCACTCACAACCCCTACCGTTGCAGAATTACGTAATGTGAAAGAGACAGGCGTACCAATAGCGATGACCTTCTCCCCTACTTCTGTATTTTGAATCGATTTGGCGAATTTAGCCGGGGTTAGAGAACTCGCATTTATTTTAACAAGTGCGATATCGCTTATTTCATCTGTATATACTTCTTTTATTTTATAAGTTTTCCCATCTGTGGTAACGACCGTCGCATTTTTTAACCCGTCAACCACATGAGCATTCGTCACAATCCAACCATTGGAGCGAATAATTACACCTGTTCCATGTACTAGATTATACCGGTCTGAATTACTATCCAGTTGACTAACTTCACCCTTACCAATAATCCCTACTACGGATGGTGATACATTCTTCACAATTTGCGGAACCAAATCTGTACTAACCGTATTGACTACTTTAGAGGCACTTACCTTACTCTGTTGTTGTGCCTGAGCAGTGTCCATACCACTCATTAATATAAGGCTACATAACAACACAATCGCGCTGTACTTTCCCAATCTTTTCATCGTCTCTCCTCACCCTAATCCTCTCAGTTATTTACTCTCTTTATCTTCCACGAAGTTATCTCTAAGATGCTCTATTAATCTATTTTATTTAAGGATTAGCCCAAATGTATTATACTATTTTATCCCATACAATTCATGGAATATTTATATGATGATGTAAGATTGAAATATATAAGTCAAGATATGGGTCAACCCCACGATCTTTGATAATAAAATAAGACCCCTCTACCTGCATCTGCAGTAAGGCGTCTTATCATCCTTGCTCTCTATTATAAGTATTGACTTAACCAATAATCCATCCTTTTACCATCGCATAATCAGAGTAAAGGAAGACCAATAAACTAACTACGCTGAAACCGATAGCAAATAGATTCTTTTTAGGTTGTGTTACTAAACGCACGACCCCGATTAAGATAAGTAATGTGAATATAATCATAAAAATATCAAACACATGGAATCTGGATACAGTCTCAGCAGCTTCTGCCAACAGCATACATTTGTACCTCCTCAATGAATCGTTACGGGAATTTTTACCTATATTTATATGTTATCCTGCCGAACTATCTTATGCAAGCCCCGATTCCAAAAAAAATCAAATTTGTCATGAAATATTCTCCAAGTAGGGGGATTTCATCTTATTTATATGATTTTATTCATTGAATTCAATGAATTGATTGAATTGATTGAATTCATTAAATTCATCTTTGGAATCTATTCTTCTATCTTCATTTTGAGGGTGCGGAGCTTATGCTATGGTTTCTGTACCTGTAGGGATTTATCGGGACTGAATTCATTTAACTGGATAAATTCCCGTTAAATCACATCTGTATCCCATTATATCTCTGATTAACAGGAAAATATGCCCTTAATTCAACCCGATATCCCCAATTTCCCTGATAAGGATCACTTTAGATGGAATAATGGACCACCGTCAAGAAAGTAGACACTCCGTTAAGAAATTTATTATGCATTCTTCTTCTTTTGAAAGAGCGCAGCAAAGCGAACCGGCGATAAATAACCAAGTTTACTGTGGATTCGTTTACGGT
>NZ_JCAIUL010000027.1:0-25538 GCF_059445505.1 Paenibacillus sp. Y301
CGTCTGTTTTTTGAATTCCTCATTAAACCGTTGTCGTTGTTCCCTCATAAAAGGACACCTCTTTCTTTGTTAAGTAAATTATCCAGTTTCTCTTAACAGGTGTCCACTTTTTATTCTAGCTACAGTTTTCCCGTTAACATTAAATACAACTCACCATCAGCCCAGCTCAGTCCTAGACCAGACATATAAATCAACCCTAAACCAGACATAAATCAGCCCTAGACCCGACCTAAATCAGACCTAGACCAACCCATACCAACCCCTGACCTGAACTCCTACACCGCTCCAACACGATCAATTCCCCAATATATATCAGTTCCAGCTTATTTCTTCATCACGACGATATACCTCAATAGGTACTGATGCGATTCTTGGTTCAGGTTTGTTAGATTTTCTACGACTGAACCAGTCTCCACAACATGTAATGTATGAAAATGCTCTCTCAAATCCTCTTCGGAGAAGAAATGTGCGTACTTCCCTGCTATATTCATATGTACTACTTTCTAGTTGCTGACCCGCTCCACAGTGAGGGTCCTCGTCTGAGAAACAAGTGAAATACATAAGCCCATTCTCTCGAAGATGAAGAATACACTTATCTATCAGTTGCTCCCGATCATCTTTTAGAAATAAATGCAATAGGTCGTAACAGTAAATCCCATCATATTGCTTATTCAAATTCATCTCTAATACAGACTCTTGGATAACGTGGGATCTAGAATCCCATTCCCTTGCTAGCGTTGCTGCATCTGCTGACAATTCTACTGCATCAACTATAAATTGTGAGGATAACGCTTTGGTATTACGTCCATAACCTGAACCAGGAACCAAGACCTTATGAATATTATGTATTTCAAAAAAGTATTCTCATTCCAATCATTATTCACATTCGTGAACCGAAACGCTATTTGTTAGATATAATTCTGCTAAGTCCCTGAAATACTCATCTTGAATTATCTTTACTTGTACAACTTGATTATTTAGATAAAACACTTTATATGCGTTAGCATTATCTGCTGTCTTCAACACTATATATTCGTTATCCTTAAAAATAATGGCACAATTATTCTCGATCGCTATGCCCATATCTTCTGTCCCTTGTACCATCTCTGGAAAGTTAATTGGTCGCTCGTACTCATTGAAATGAGGGCAATGAAACCCTTTTAAAATTCCTAATCCATCAAGTTTGATATAGTCATACTCTCCCTGACTTCCCGGAACTGAAATCTCACTATGTCCGTGTTGAAACCAACAGATCGAACCTGCGCTTATCCCAGATAGAACTGTTCCCTTGGTGTAAGCTTCTAACAAAATCCGATCTACCTGATGTTCTCGCCAGATTGCGAGCATTCTTCCCGTATTTCCACCACCCACATAGATCAGATCCGCTTGACTAATCTTTTCGTAAATCTCTTCCAACGTTATATCACTGTCAATTAACAAAAGAAAATCTACTTCACAACCCAACTCATCACCATAAATTTGTTGAAAGCTATCGCAATACCCAGATGAATCATCACTGGCAGTGGGTATAAATAAAGCTTTAGGTCTCTCTTTATCTGTTAACTTAACAATTTCAGTATCTATGCCATATGTCTCACGCTGGTCTAATTCTCCTCCACCAATAGCAACGATAATTCCCATGTTAGAATCGCTCCTTCACATTATCTGATGATTAATATTCCACCACACACCCTAGGTCGTATAGGTTAGCTTTCGTCACTTTTTCAAATAAGAAAAACAATATACAACACAGTAACTTAGCAACGTAACCGCAAATATCAACCCTGTAAAAGGCATGATATGTTGTAATTGCACGGGATCTGTAAGCATCAGAAATGTATCACGAAAGAGCTTATAAGGATTCAACAACACATCCCAACTATTCCAACGAATAAATCTCCCAATATAGATCCCCAAGCTACTTAGCATTAGAATGATAACCGTGAACATCCAACCTGTAATCCAGCCGAATGATTTCCTCACTAGACCATGAACCACAAATAAGGAATAAATACTTAAGAATAATCCTATTAATGCCGCTGAGAAAAAGATCATTAGGTGGTACCAAAATTCAAGGTCATGAGTAAACCGTTCTCCAGGCGCAGGTTTATAGTGAACGAACGGATGTAGCATGTCTGTTATCAAATACGCTGAATTGGGATAAAAGAATAACCATGCCAACCCTATCAATAGCAATAATATCCTTCTCCATGTACGATTCTTGTTCACATTTATATAGACGATGGTAATCAACAACGTACACCCAACAGGTACCCATGCGAGAAAAATATCCCAGTTCAAATATAAATATATTTCCCTTTTCGTATAATCTCTTAGATACTTTGCTAATGACAAACAAGCAATCGTTGCAACTAACAGTAGTCCTACGACAATGATATTAGGCAGTAAATTTCGTTGTTTTGAATACTTCAGAGTTCCACCTCCTAGCTAAGTAGTTTTCTAAAAAAACATACTATGCCTCATTAGCACCACTACATTTCCGACACAACAATTCCAATACAATCACTCATATATATAGTTGCAATCTCACCATATCCCTACAAGGTAGTCCGTTCTCAAATATAGGCTCATCATAATGACGTGTGAAATAATCTTTATCGATGCCTACAATTCTAAACCCATACTTCTGATACAGATACAACTGTGCAATGCTTGAATTTCCCGTGCCAATCTCTACAATTTTGTAGCCTAATTCCTTTGAAGTTTGTATCGCATGTTGTAATAATTGTTGACCGAACCCCTTACCTTGTAACGTTTCCTCCACAGCAATGTTCATGATCTCCACCGTATGTGGTCTAGTCGGTAATAAGACATACGTTCCAACGGTCTTTCCATCTAGCTCTTTGACATAACATTTACTTCTTGTGATATAAGCTTGTATGGATTGTTCTTCTGGATCTGCCAGCAATAGTAATTCCATTGGATACTGTGTTACTTCTGATATGGTCATCTGCATTCTCCTACATATATTTACTTTATTGCTACGCCTGTTCAGGTTTTAACTGCTTCCAATTCAATATACGATTTCAAAAATCTCTGGTTGTCATATGAAGTCTCCTTCAAGGTGACTTGAAGTTGATCCTTTGTGAACTCAACCAAGCCATATCCCGCCAACGGCTTATCATAGCAACCAAGTGAGCCTGGATTTAGATACCAACTAGGCTTAGCTCCTTACGTCTTCACAGAAATGATTCTTTATGGCCTCAACCGTGTTAACGATATACGTTGGCTTACTCTCTAACAATTCCTCATGATTACCATACCCATATTCGACAGCTATTGAGGCAATGTCATTCTTATGAGCTCCAATAATATCGTATTTACGATCTCCGATCATCACAATGCTTGACTTGTCTAAACAATTCTCTTCTATAACCGCTTGAATCACTTCATTTTTCTCTGATCGTGAACCGTCTAAATGACTGCCATACACCTGTTTGAAATATGGGGTCATTCCGAAGTGTTCTATGATCTTCACCGCGAACAAGGTTGGTTTCGATGTTGCTACAAATAATGTTCTATTCTGGTCAACTAATATCTGAAGTAACTCGTGAATACCTGCATAGATTTCATTCTCATATAAACCTCGATCTGCGTAATATTCCCTGTAATACATAACAGCTTTCTTGCAATCACTGTCCGAGAATCCATAGAACTCAGCAAAAGAAACCGTTAATGGTGGACCTATAAAGGATTCAAGATTATCTAAATTGTCTTCAATAATATCAAATTTACTTAACGCATATTGAACACCTTGAGTAATACCCATCTTAGGATCTGTTAAAGTACCATCTAAATCAAATAATATATTTTGAAAATGCAATCTCAACACCCCTTCTGTCTATACTTCTAGCTCATAGTGAACATACACTTCATCTTTCTCATATCCATTTCGCTCATAGAGCCTTTGTGCAATATCATTATTTATTGCTGTTGATAGCTCTAACCCCTTTGCATTGGTTTTGCGTGCATAGTTCGTTGCTTCATCAAGTAAAGATTGAGCTACACCTTTTCGTCTGTACTTATCTATAACAAATAGATCGTTAAGAATCCATAATTTCTTCATCGAGACGGATGAGAATGATGGGTACATCTGCATAAACCCAACTAGCTCTCCCTCTCCCGTATCTCTTGCTAACATAAGAACAGATTCCTTATATCGGATTTTATCAGTAATAAAAATACGTGCATTGTCCGTGTCGCTTTCTTGTCCATAAAAGATTCTGTACTGATCAAACAGGAGCACGACTTCTTCCAAATCATCCATTGTAGCTTCATTAATAACTTGCATGATATAACCACTTCCTCTTTAATATATTCGAGAATTCAGCCACAATTAAACGAGTTTAGTCATATTCATAACCATTATATCTTACGTAACAAGCATTCAACCAACATATACTAGTCTATTATCTTCATGTATGAACAATAACTTAAATTACGAATGTGCTGTTTATTTGGTTCTTCATCCAATCACCTCCTACTCTCTCAACATATATTACTTGTAGAAAGGAGGTTGATCAGCATGGTTGAATCCAAAAAAGCAGTGATTAGTCAAACATTATCTCCACGTCTGACAGTATATTCAGACGAGAATTTCCGCGGAAGAAGTAGAATACTCAGAGGTAACCTAGGTATTCGTAATATTGAGAATATCATTGGTGGAATCGAAAGTCTGAAATTCTTCTCTAGAAATTCAAATGCAACATTAGTTTTATTTAGTAGAACAAGATTTCGTGGGAATTTCCGCGTAATCCGTGGAAACCGTAACATCCGCGATTTAGAAGATTTCATTAACGGCCGTGATGTAGAATCCTTGATTTCTACAAATCAAAGATTAACTCTTGCCCAAATCCGTAGAATTCGAGACAGTGGCGAGTTACCACGTGGATATCGCACACTTTAATTTATTTGTATTGTGAACCATCCATGTAAAAGGCTTCTATTCTGCTAGATTAGCAGAATAGAAGCCTTTTTTCATGAATCATATATTTAATACGGTCGTTCGCATTCGCATGACTTCTCTTAGGAATGTCAGATCCCTCTCTTTTATAAACTGACCTACATAATTCCTAGGATGATCTTCTTCCATAAGTGAAATGGCCTCTTCGATATCCACCCATTTCAGCATACAACCTTGATTCTTTTCTTCTGTTGTGAAGCTGGGCGCTATCGGATGATCTGTAACTTCCCCAACATAACAATACGATATTTGAAGAAGTCTATGCTCGTTTCTATACTCGATGATCATTCCCACTTCATCCAATACATCGACTTCTACACCTGCTTCTTCGATCAACTCTCTAGTCAAAGCCTTGATAGGATCCTCGTTGTTCTCTAATCCGCCACCTGGAAGCTTATGATATTTATCCCTAGAAACATAGACTAACGCAATTTTCTTCAATGAATTCGATACAACAGCCCTTGATGCTTTTCTCAAAGAATATGCAATATCCTGATTGTTCATTTCTTCGCGTTCAATATCAGTGTCATCTATTTCACGGATTAATCTCATATGGTGCTCGCCTCCGTTCTAACCTAATAGTGCCTTTCTCTTAAATACAATAATAACGTCACTGGACTGCCCTTGACTGTTACTCATGTCAAAGCAAGATACTAGCTCCCAGCCATCAAATCCGTATTGATTCAATGTTTCCTCGAATTGTTCCTCGTCTACTTTACCTCCAAGAAATCCTATCGTCTTATACTTTATTGTTTTGTATTCCCATTGATCCAATATGGTCCCTCCTTTACGCATACCCCAACATTATTTATGCCTGATGGTTCTTAATAAAATCATCCACTTGGCTCATATGATGCTGATCATGCCAAATGAAATCTTTTAAATATTGTGGGATGTGAAATGGTTCTCCACTATCCATATAACTTGCAAGATAGACCTCTTCAGGCAAACTTCGAATATATTGAATTATCTGCTCTCTTATGTAAATGGTTTGTTCGCCCAATTCCATAATACTCGTTCTATTCCCATATGCCTTCGCTGAATCGTTAAATTCGTCGAAGTTCTGATGCTGCAAAGTTAAACTTTCCTCCTTATAGATCTTCTCGATCGCTGTTTCAAAGAAATACTTATCCCATAACATCATATGACTTACTAATTCGCGTAATGACCATTTTCCTTCTGCTATTTCTTGATTCCATACCATTTCTCCATATCCTTCTAGCTTCTTAACGCAACTGACCCACTCACTAAATTGATCTAGTAATTGCTCTTTACTTTCAATAATCTCTGTCATATCCATCCTCCTCATTATTAATATGTTTATAATATGTTTATAATATGTTGTATTTCACTTCTGAATAATTATGAACGATAAGTTCCGTGTTACGAGTTAATCCTGATTTCTCTCTTCAATATTCCCCACTTATATGGTCCATTCATTATGAATAATCGCCACTAGCACCCATGTGTCAGCTTCCTGCTCAAACACTAGTCGCAAACTCCTCCAATCCATTCCCTCATACACTGGATTAAATCCATCGAAATAATATTCAACCACAATGCTCTCTGGATAAATCATACGAATATTATTAAGTGAATTCCCTGATCCAAGCATCTGATTGTACCCCACTTTCGGAGCACTTGCGAAATCATTACTGTATACATATCGTTTATAATACGATTCAAACGTCACAGAAATAGGGAATCCCGTTCCATCTTCTTCGCCCCATAAATAGATCTTCGTATTATCGAACCCTTCAGCTAATTTCTCAAGTGGCATTGCAATATTTCGCTTCAAGTCGATGTAGCTGTAAGGGACGAAAAGAACACCCTTTTCTCTACTAGACAGATTCGATAGTGTTGTGAAGTCCCTATTTTTTAACGCTAGAATCGTCTTATCCGCAATCAGTCTGATCTGTTCCTTAGCCTCAGCTGGAGAGAGAGATGCTTGAATCTCGGCTGTACGTGTGGATGCATCCCATCTTATACTTGCCCCCATACTCTCCATGGCGATCCGAAGAGGTACAAATACTTTCCCTTCTCTGATTTCAGGTGCTTCCTTTAGCAACTCATCTTTATCTTGGACCTTCACTTGTTTACTCCCTACTAGGAATTGTGCATTGCGTTCTCCCTTATTTACCATAATCTTATGTTGCTGAGGGAGCCAACTTACAGTCGCACCGATGGCTTCAGATATGACCCGAATAGGTACCATAATGGTTCCATTCTTTTGAAAAGAAGTTCCTTCTCCGTGAATCCACGCACCATCCACCTTAATTTGAAACGGTTGATTCGTCGTATCTGCATAACTAGTTGATATACCTGAACACACACTAACTAGTAATATCAACGTCGTCAGTCCTGCTCTTCTGAAAGCTTGCCGATCAAAATTTAATCTCATCATAGATACCGCCTCCCTAACTACCATAATACCCCATTTAAGGTATGGGATCAGTTAATCTTTTGTCATTCTGGATACAAAAAAAGCCACAGATTAAATTCCGGGCTTATATGATAACCTGTATATTTTATTGTTTAAGATACTGCTTTATGTGTTCCACTGGCATGATTGGCTTGACAGGATTGACATACCCCTTGAAAATCAAGGCGATGGTCCTCCACTTTAAATCCAAATTCACGCTCAACTCGTTTCTCTAAAGGAAGCAACCAATCCTCCAAAATCTCTTGCACTCCTCCACATTCCGTACAGATTAAATGATGATGGAAATGTGCCTGATCTTTTCTTCGTAGATCGAATCGATATACGCCATCTCCGAAGTTAACCTTCTCAACAACATGTAACTCTTTTAATAATTCTAATGTTCTATATACCGTAGCAATACCAATCTCGGGAACTCTATCTTTAATAATCATATAGATTTCTTCTGTCGTTAAATGATTATCTTCATTCTCAAGCAACACTCTTACCGTTTCTTCCCGCTGAGCAGTTAGTTTATATCCTTTGGCCGTCAATTGTGTTCTGATCTCATCAATACGTGCATCCATCATTTCATTAACGCCTCCTTAACATCCTTTTATACGTCCTAATTCAGATATACGTTTTCATTCCTTATTTATAATGATTATTATCTAATATTAACTCAAGTGATTCATAATTTCAAGTTTAATTGAGAAAGACCCTTTAAATAGAAAATATAGATATTGTTAATGACACTTGCTTAATTTATCGTAATATCGTAATATTACGTTATAAGGATTTAACAAGGAGTGAATGTGGATATGGAAAATAATTTTAAAGCATACAACGAAACAGCCGATATATTGAAAGCTTTAGCTCATCCAGTCCGATTATGTATCGTTAGGGGCTTAATAGAGAAGGGAACTTGTAACGTCTCTTATATGCAAGAGTGTCTAGATATTCCACAATCGACGGTCTCCCAGCATCTTCAGAAGTTACGCACGATGGGAATCGTACAAACGGAACGGAACGGGCTTGAAGTGAATTACAGTGTCGTAGATCCGAGAGTAAAGATGATTATAACCACTTTTTTGGGAGGAGAAACACAACATGAGTAACAAAGTTCTAATTATTGGTGGAGTAGCTGGAGGAGCATCAGCTGCAGCTAGACTCCGCCGCTTAGATGAAGATGCGCATATTATTATGTTTGAAAGAGACGAATACATTTCCTTTGCTAATTGTGGACTCCCTTACTATATCGGAGACGCGATCAAAGATCGCTCGAAGCTATTAGTGCAGACGCCTGAAGCGATGCATAATAGATTCAACATTGATGTTCGAACCCATAGCGAAGTCATTTCAATAGATCCTATTGGAAAAACAGTCCGTGTACAGAGCAAGGAACGTGGGGTGTATGAAGAAAGTTATGACCATCTGATTCTTTCACCAGGTGCGAAACCTACTCAACCTAACCTACTAGGTATGGATAGTCCTAGAATATATAAAGTTCGTAATATTCCCGATATTGATCGTATTAAGCAGAAGGTAACCGATACAAGCGCTCGTTCGGCTATCGTTATCGGTGGAGGTTTCATTGGCGTAGAGATGGCTGAGAACCTAAAAGAAATTGGACTAGATGTAAATCTAGTTGAATCGGGCTCCCATATTCTAGCTCCATTTGATGCTGAGATGTCCAACATTCTTATGAAGGAATTAGAAGATCATCACGTAAATCTAACCCTTTCTAATAGAGTCCAGTCCTTTCATGACACACAAGATCAGATCGAAGTTCATTTAGCAAACGGCGATGTGTTATCAAGTGATATGGTGATTCTATCCATTGGAGTAACACCAGATACGAACTTCTTGAAAGATAGTGGATTAGCCCTTGGCCCAAGAGGTCATATTATTGTGAATGAGAGACTCGAGACCAATCTAGAGAATGTATATGCCGTTGGAGATGCGATCGAAGTTATTGATTACGTGAATGGAAGCACTACTGCCATTCCACTAGCAGGTCCTGCGAACAAACAAGGACGAATCGCTGCAGATAATGTATGTGGTTTAGGTACGGTGTACAAAGGAACTCAAGGTACCTCTATTATTAAAATCTTTGGGTTAACTGGCGCTTCTACAGGTAATAACGAGAAGACACTGCAACGTTTAAATATTCCTTACCGCGTGATCTTTGTACACCCAAGTTCTCATGCTTCCTACTATCCTGGGGCTAGTCCTATTACCCTTAAACTTCTGTTCAATGATGAAGGTACTGTACTAGGCGCACAAGCTGTTGGCTTTGATGGTGTTGATAAAAGAATAGATGATATCGCCACAGCTATCCATTTCCATGGAACCGTGACCGATCTCGCTGAGCTTGAGCTAGCCTATGCTCCACCCTATTCATCTGCAAAAGATCCCGTCAATATGGCAGGTTATACTGCTGAGAACTTGTTAACGAACAGAACCTCTGTCTTCGTTGCACAGGATATAGAGACACGTGATATCGAGAATACGATTCTAGTCGACGTTCGTTCTGAGATTGAACACCGTAATGGTCACATTCCAGGTTCGATACTGATCCCAGTAGATGAGCTTCGGGGTAGACTTCAGGAATTGGATCAGAGCAAAGAAATATGGGTCTATTGCCAAGTTGGGTTGCGGGGTTATACAGCTTCAAGAATTTTAGCACAACGAGGCTTCAAAGTACGTAATCTCACGGGTGGATACAAGACTTATCAAATGTCGAAATACACACCCACACCTAACGTACATGTATCTTCTGTTCAAAATGAGAACTTGAGAACTCAAGATGAAGTGGCTCCAACGATTGAGAATACCCTGCACGCAGATGTACAATTAGATGCCTGTGGATTAAGCTGTCCTGGACCTCTTATTAAACTTAAGTCATCCATGGATCAACTCAAAGATGGTGAAATTCTACGAGTGACTGCTTCAGATCCCGGATTCTATAGTGATGTACAAGCATGGGCTCAAATGTCTTCCCAACAAATCCTTCAGGTTCAAAAGACTTCAAATGGTATGATCGAAGCCTATCTCAAAAAACAAATAGCACCTGTGCCATCAGAAGTGTCTTCTGAGCGAACACCAACATCATCATCTACTTCTGAGGGTGCATCCATGGTTGTATTCAGTGGAGATCTAGATAAAGCCATAGCCTCCTTTATTATTGCCAATGGAGCAGCAGCCAGCGGTAAAAAAGTGACCATGTTCTTTACCTTCTGGGGATTAAACATTATTCGTAGACATGATAAAGTATCCGTCGATAAAACCTTCATCGGCCGCATGTTTGGAGCTATGATGCCCCGTGGAAGTCGTAAATTATCGATGTCCAAGATGAATATGATGGGTATGGGTTCCAAGATGATTCGGGGCATTATGAAAAAGAACAACGTATCTTCGTTAGAAGAATTAATTGAATCCGCCCTTGCACAAGGTGTGGAAATCGTAGCCTGTCAAATGTCCATGGACATTATGGGTATCACCCGAGAAGAATTAATAGATAAGGTCGAGATTGGTGGGGTTGGTTATTATTTAGGCAAAGCGGACCAATCCGGTATTAACCTCTTTATCTAAATTCTATTTTAAAAATATAAATACAATACAAAGCCAGTCAACACATACAACAACACGTGTTCGACTGGTTTTTTTACCTATACATAACCTATCCATTCTCACGAGCATGCCCTTTTAATTTGTACCTCATCACAAACTGAATACAGATTGCCACAAATAGGATAGCTAAATTAAAATAAAATGCAGCATACATCGAATAGTTCGCTATCAAGATCCCTGCAATAATAGGAGACACAATCGCGCCTAACTCTGAAAAAGACACCACATTCCCTATGAATGAACTCCGCTCTTCTTGATGAACCGTATCCGCAATATGAGCAAAGAAAGAGTCCATATAACATGCCCCTCCAATGCCTCCTATTAACATCCCCAGATATACGATCCAATGTTGATCGAACGCTAAGAATAAAATCACTTCTACTGCAATCAGAGATAGACCAATCATACAAATCATTAATCGATCTTGTAATCGATCAGATATCATCCCCACAAATGGAGCAGAAATAAAAGTGGACACTCCCACCACCGTAAAGGCGGCACTCGTACTAAAAGAGCTCCATCCCATCATATGAGTAGCGAACAGCGCAAAATAAGTAAGGAACACAGCAAAAGCGCTCATCTCTAGAAAATGAACGGTTGAATAAAAAGCCAACATTTTATTGAGTTTTATTTTTCGTTTCTGTCGTTTTTTCTCCTTCAAGACAGTCTTTTGATATCTTTGCTCAAAATGACCATCCTTGATTTTGATTAATGCAAGTAATGCCAACGCTGAACAAATGGCAACAAAGTAAAAAGGAACATTTAACGGAAAATAGATAGATAACCACCCACTAATGACTGGTCCTAACACCATCCCTGCACCATCACTGCTGCTGATATACCCATTGTAAGTTCCACGATTCTCTTCCGTACTCCATTCATTGATCGTGCTTCTGACAAACACCGTTAATCCCGTGGCAATGGCTCCTTGAATAAATCGTAACGCACACAGAAACCAATAATTCGTGGTCATCGCAAATCCAAGCATACTGATGACTTGCAGAGCCAGTAAAGTCACACCTACAGTCTTTCCGCCCCATTTTCTAAGTAAGATCCCCGTAGGTATCCCTCCACAAACCTTACCTACGTAAAAAATAGCAAAAATAACGCTCATCGCAAACACCGAAAAGTTCATTTGCTCTATAAATAAAGGGAACAGCGGCAAGATCATATACCCGCCCATATTCGTAAAGAAACAAATCATCACCATGAGCAGTACATTTTTATTCAACCCTTGTGTCCGCATCATTCATCCCCCTGCATTCTGACTTCTCCGCTATAAGGTATGCAATGATGATAAAAAGAGATCGTTTCGTGAATAATATTCTAATTCTGACTACACTGGGAATAGTGAAACTTTACTCAACCCTCTGATCCCAACCGCTCCATAATCAATGCATCCATTAAATGATCATACTTATCCAGACTATAAGCAGGAGATATGTCATATTGTTTTACGTATACGTTACCTTCTAGATCATCCACATACATATAATACTTAGACTTCGTAACTTTACCTTCATTCTCATAATTGAACTGCAACGCCCAAATATGTTGAATCTTAGGCAACATCGTAATAAATTTAATCAAATAATCTTCCCACAATTGCAAGGATTTTAACTAAAAGGGATTTTAACTAAATATCGTTATGTTTTTGCCATCATACTGGGCGAAACCGATGCCTAGAAACTTTTGTTCAATTAATTCTTCTCTCAAATCATATATATATACCATTTGTTGATTTACTTCATCTAACCATTTACAAGTGAGAATAATATGATTATCGACAGATAGTATTTTCTCACCTAGAGAAAAAATAAAGATGAATTGATTTGTTTGCAAATCCAAAATAGCATATCGTTCATTATCAAGAGTTTCAATAGAATAGAGTTTTTTATCCATTAATATGGGTCTATGTAAAATATTATTATATTCAAATAATGTTTGTTTTCCTGAAAGAATATCATATTCTATTCTTTTTGTTGTATTTTTTTCAAAGTCTACTAAAGTGTAGTTCATTTTTGTCGAATTATTCTCGTATGAAATAATAGATTTGTCTAAGGAGCAACTTTCTAATATTTGTTTGTTCTTCACCTCCAAAGGGAGTCCTGATTTTAACATACTAATAAAATTAAGTTTATCTAGAACAATAACATGTTCCCTTAACTTATAATCAAGGTTAATCTTATTATCAGAGTTCTTCCAAATTTCATGCTTTTCTTTATAGTGAAACCCCCCTGTGATTATCGCAATTTCTTCTTTTTGGGGATTATTTTTATCGTTTACTAGATTCATTATAGTTTCGATTCTATATAGGGTGTCTATTCCAAAATCAGGTGAAATATTATAGTATATTTTCTCCTCAAAATCAATCAGTATCATATTTGTTGTTTCATAGGTCTCCGAAGTTGAAATTCCAACTAAACAATAACGATCATCAATACCATTTATTTCCGTTCTATATAAGGTTGATTTCCCAATAATATCTTTAAGAGTTAGAGTAATTTGAGATATATGAATATCACCACAGTTTACACTATGAACATGCAGAAACATTTTCTCATACGAAAAACTCACATAATAAAGTACACCATTACAAAGTTGTCTCGAGAAAACTTCTGCTGGGTAAGTGAGTTCTAATGGTTCAATGGTATTTACTATTGTATTCTGAATTAAGAGTTTTTTAATAATATATCCTGCACTTATATCGTCATGGTCATTTACTTCTATATAATAGACGTTATTCTCTTTAGATTTTCCAATAAAGAAAATTCCTGTGTCGTAAAATCCACTCACACGTAGAATATTTAACATTAATAATATCTTCCCCTTATGTAGCAAGTTGAAATTCCCCAACCAATGATACATTGGTTGGGGATTACTCTAATTAGTTAACTAAAAAAGCCACACATGGTTTGATAATTTCGCACCACCTGCATAGGGGTGCCAATGTGGATAAAATCCATCTGTATCATGAGGAAGTGTGCAATATTTGGAGGAACCAGCCACAGAACTAGCTAAAGAACTAGCTAATGAATTGTTTTTAGTAAAAACATTATTAAGTCCGCTTGCTTTTAAATATGAAAGTGCAGCAGGTCGGTTTGCAAATGCTCCCCCTACCCAAACATCTTGGTTAACGATTTTTGCTGGAAAGTAATCATGTGTTTTATTATTTTTCAATGCTGAAGCGATATCTGAAACCAATGTATATGTGATCCCAAAAATTACTACTGTGGCAGCAGATGCAAGTAACGCTGCAAGTAAAGAACCCAGTACTGATCGTTCATTCCCTACTATCTATCCATTCCTCTATTCTTCTTATTTCTTCAGAATTATAACCAGCATTGACCAGTTCAGGCTGAGGTTTATAAGAATCCTCACGATAAAGAGACGCCGATACGGATGTAAGTACATCGTCACTAGACATCTTATAAATCGTTACTGCAATAAAAGTCACATCCTAATCTAACAAGACTTCCTTATCTGGTTCTCTCAGAAAATTAAACAATTCTTTAATTTGCTTCTCCGTAACTCTCTCTTCCGACAGGATTGGTAATTGATCCTCTTTGAAGAATTGCACGGCAGAAGTTTCTATTCCTCCCGAAGCCTCTCCACCGATAATTTCACATAGGATATATATTTTGTAAACATGTAAGGCAGATGGGGGGTGATCATGAAATTTGGTGTCCAGAATTCCTAATAGGCGAATCGTTCTAACATCGAATCCAGATTCTTCTTTTATTTCTTTGGCTACGACCTCACGTGGAGAAAGTCCAATATCTGCCCAGCCACCGGGTAAAGCCCATGCCCCATCAAGACGTTCTCTTACAAGTAAAATTTCATCATTCTGGAACACAACTCCCCGTACATCCACCTTTGGTGTTGCATATCCACTCTCACTGGCAAATAGTGTTCTGATCTTCTCGATCTCCACATCTGTATATTCATTCAATATCGTAATACTTAGTTCCCGTAGCTGTTCAAAACGTTCAAGATCATACACGTCCTTTGAATACGCAAGACCATTCTGACTGATAGCTTGGATTTGTTTGGCCCATTCCAACCATTTCAAGTTCATATCAACCACTCTCCCTAATGTCTTCGATTAATTCCTTCGAATCATGTCGTACATTTCCTACAGCAGATGATACTGGATAGGCATTCATCTTACTGGCCTCATATGGACGAAGTAATGCCATAAGAGCTGATTCATCATGGTTATCCCGACTTAGCCATTCTGTTTCGTTGTCGCGATGTAGAATAACAGGCATGCGATCATGGATGTCAGCCATGAGGCTATTCGGTGTTGTCGTAATGATTGTACACGTACTTAGTTTCTTACCCTCGGGATCAATCCATATATCATACAAGCCAGCCATTGAGAAAATATCACCATCTCGCATAACAATTCTCATGGGCTGTTTGCTATTTCCTTGCTGTTTCCATTCGTAGAACCCATCTGCCGGGATGATGCATCTTCGATTACTGATTAGACGTTTGAATGATGCCTTCTCAAGTAGTGTCTCAGCCCTCGCATTAATCATTTTAATCCCCATCTTCTGATCTTTTGCCCAAGACGGAACAAGCCCCCAACGGAGTTCTCCTACTCGATTCTCTGTCCCGTTATGTATGACAGCAGGTACGAATTGCATAGGTGCCACATTATATTTCGGGGCGTATTGAATCATTGTGGAATCATTCGTTAAGTATCTGATCATCAACTCTTCCATAGAGACCGTTATCGTATAACGTCCACACATGTTAATCACTCCCCCGAATAAATAGAATGCTTACTATTTTATAAGTCACCATAATTCCTTATTATTCGTCACTTTCTCCACTATACCTCTTGGACACTTTTCTGTTTTTCTCCTTTAGCTGCCGGTGCTGCAAGTCCCCAGATACTCATTGGCTCTCTAATTAGTACATTATCTTAACGTTACTCAATATATTAAATATGTTATTTCTTAAAACTTTTATACTAAACTAACGTTAGAGTAGTTATAACCCTTTCTGAATAAGCAGCTCAATATTTTAGTTGTCGGATGTATTAATCCAAAATAAGAACGGATGAGATTTATGAATCGGCGAGTGCTTAGCGTATCTCTTTTGATCTCGGCCTGTATCGCCCTATTATTTATTGGTTCTATCCATGTACATGCCGAGAGTCACAATGAAACATCTATTCATTTGAAAATCGATAAGTTCTTTATTCTATACACTCTTCCTTCTCCTCCATTTGTCGATGCCAAACAGCGCCTACTTATTCCACTTCGTGCTAATCAGGATTTAATGGGTGGAACTGTTTCTTATGACGATTCTACTAAAACAGCAACCATACTATTGCTGAATCATAGGTTTGAAGTGACTATCAATTCTAACATTGCACAAGTTGACGGGATGACAATTCATATGGATACAACTCCAATATTAAAAAATGGATCCATGTTTCTACCAATTCGCTTGTTTCTTGATCATACTGATGTTAAATATACATGGGACCAAAAGATGAAATTGCTACATATTACTGATGAAAGAGTGGCGGAAGGTCAGCCATTTAAAGATTTTGCAGGTAATGATTTCACGTCTGGTAACGAAGATGGTGCTTTCAGTCTAACTTCCTTTAAAATGACCTTACACTCGTTGTCAATCAAAGCTCTCAATATTTCCGGTGAAAATATAGCCAAAGGAAAATCGGATATTCATCCATTAGTATCATTCAAGGATAAAGGTGGTTTTTCTACCGATTCCTATACTAGACCGATTTATCCAGCTCTCCCAGAGGTGATAAAAGATTCATCCATAACTGTAACTCAACAGTTTGATATGAAAAATGTTGCGTATATTATTTCCGTAGGAAGAAGAGAGCCTTAATGTGAAAATTTGAGGACACTCAACACTCTGTAGGAAGCCGCTACAAGTGCTTCATTGTATTTTAAATCAATCGAATCCAGGATAATATTCATTCACCCAAAAGAACAGAATCACTCATGATTAAACATCGATCAGCTACTTTAGGTGAAACAACTTTTATTTATGAATTTTACAGAAAGTCTTTTATGGGACTTTTACTTAAGAAATTGGATAGATCGGATCTAGATATAATGTTACGAGATATTAACGATAATAAGGCTATGGATCTGCTTAATATTCAAAGTCCAACTTGGGTCAATGAAACTGAAGTTATTTTGCACACATTAAGTGGTGACAAAACAATCATATTAAAATAGGCTAGTTTATCTAGCCTCTGACATGGCGACAGTTAAGAATTATTCATAAATACTTCTCAAAAAAGAATTGCCGCTCCACTCCCGTTTTAGGAGTGAGCGGCCTCTTTAATCTTTTTAGAAAATATTTTGTTGACTACATTGCAGCAGCTTCCTCAATTTTAGCAGCCTCGCTAGGATCGGCACTAATTAATTTATTATATATTTCCTCGTCCTGAACATTATTGGTTCTCTTTAAAGCGGCCAAGTACCAGCGAGCCAATTCGCGATTGGAAGTGTCGCTATAATCTTCTTCAAAGCGATCTTTAAAAGTGTTGACTGCCTCTTCTACCTTCCCCGAAAACAACTCAATCTTACCTACATTCAGTACAAGCGAAGCGGGAAGAGCGAAGAGATCATTGTTGGCGTCCAATAGAATTTGTCGGTAAGCCTGGAGTCCAAAGTTGAAATTGTATCTCATAGCAACTTCCTCTTGATCATCATTGATGTGATCACCCATTTGACTACGCGCATTCATGCCAAGATTAAAGGCTTGGATTATCAAGGCATTATACCACTCCGTAGACCAAGCTACGGGTTGAAGCACCAAATCGGCGTAACCTTCCGTAAAACCTGTTTTGAGTAGTTCAGTAGCTAAACTATTATCGCCTTCTATTTGCTTTATTTTCCCAATGCTTAATGCAATTAATGGTGTAATATTAAATGGACGCCCCTGCATCTGTTCTTCCGGAAGGGTTGTTAGATAAGCTATTCCATCCAAAACATACTGATATTGGGCTAAACCGGCTGTGAAATATTTCTGCTGTTTGTTGTTATCTTTGATAATACGAGCTTCATTTCCAAGAGCAAAAGCACGACTCATCATATTTTCGTACCAGTTAATGTCCCAGTTATATCGGTAAGCATTTTTAGAATATATATTGTAAGCAAGTTCTGGTTGATCTTTCATATCGTAGTAATTGATCAACTGGTTAAGTAATTTCTTATTGCCCGGCTCCTGCTTGATTGCTCGCTCCAAGAGCGTAAAAGCTTCATCAGCAAATTCCTCTTTTTGCGTCAGCTTGTATACATGTTGGTCCAAGGCGGAGAGTAGAATGACTGATTGGGGATAGTTTGGACGATATCTCAACGCTTTATGAAGAGGTGCTGCAACTTCCTCATACGATGTGCTGACTGTCGATAATTGTTCGGCTTTCATTGCAGAATTGCTAGAAATGATTGACCGGGTGGAGAGCACCAACAAGGTAATTGAAAAAATAGTTAGAGCGGCCAGATACCCAAAGCGAATTATATCTTTTTTCCAAATTGGCGGCAATGGCTTACTGTGCATGACGTTCGCCATACCGGCTAGCCCAAGGAAAAGGAGAATACCCATAAACGCATAACTCATATTAAAATCAAGCAGACTATGCACAAGTATCGACAAGGTGATGATTAGATAGAAAAAACCGTTTGAGAAGTCATCCTTGTCCCGTTGCAGGTAACTACGAATATATTTATAGAAAATATATAGTATGAAACACATAAAAATGATGAATCCGATGATCCCAACTTCGATTAGATATTGTAGGAAAAAGTTATGCACCTGGCGGCTAGTGTACGGGTTATTCTGGTATTGCTCGTATAGCGCCGACCAGCCTCCTCCTCCGGTACCGAGCAATGGATAATCCTTTGTCACCTTCAGGGCGTCTTTGTAGAAGGTCAAACGCTCTAGCACACTGTGCTGCTTAAAGTTAATGTTATCCAACCGAGTTTCAAGATTGTCGGGAAGTGCTTTTTTCAAGTCAGTACCCATCAGCAGGAAGGCGACCAGCGCTACCAACGCTATGGAAACGATCGGCAGCCACAGACCGGCCAGCTTGTGTCCGTTCCAGCCGCTCATCTTACCTTTAAGCCAAGGGGCGGCATAGCTCTGAATGACCCATGCGGTGACAGCGGACAGTGTCGAAGCGGCGACAAGATAGCCCCAGCCTCTGGCGGCGGTGCCTGCATGGAAGGCAAGGCCGATGTTGTTAATCGGGCCTATGACGGCCAGCGAAGCGAGACCGGACACGGCCAGATGGATAACCCACAGAATCTGCTGTGTCGGCCTCAGTAACAGCAGTAGTAGAAAGAAGATGACTGGGAGTAACACCAACCCACCGCGTGACAGCGTCAGTAGTAGTGAAATCAGGATGGGTACCAGCATACAGGAATGGATTAAGATACCGTACCATTTGCGAGAACGGATGAGGGTGAATAGTGCCACGAACAGGAAAGCCATCAGAAAGGCAGCGTATGTATTGGCGTACTGAAAAATGGAAGTCAACCGCAACCCGTTAGAATCGGTCATAACAGCATCCGTATAAATTCCATTCCGCACTGTATTAGAGAACCAACCGACCAGACTTCCGGCCAATTCCCCTGCCCTAAACCAGTTTAATAGACCAAAGCCGACGATCAAATAGGCAAGTGTAAGTACGGCGTTTTGGAGGGCGAGATCCACGCGCTTTTGTCTGAGTAAATACAAAGCTATAATAAATACCGCACCATAAATACTCTGAATATAGAGCAGGTTCATTGCGTTATAATGGGATATGGCGACGAACAGAGACAGTGCATAGGTCAGAGGCAGCAGCAGAGCCGCCATGGAAAGAATGTCTCGTTCTTCTTCAAATTTAAACTGTTTGTAAAAGGCGGCAATCCATAGCAGCGCCAGCAAAGCGCTAAAAAGAACAGCGATATATATCGGCAGTTCGTAGTCAAGCATTTGCCCATTAAACAGTCCCGTTTGAAACGGCGCCCAGAATAAAAATAAAATAAAAGCCACGAAAAGCGATAGAACAAAGGCCGGCAATTTTTCGTCTTTAACCGACGTGTTTTTTATACCATACACTGGAATCGACAATGTTACAATCTCCTTTTTATGTTGAAATTTCACTATTTTATCACGCTATTTTAGGATGAACTGCTTAACAGACAGATTGTTGCTTGGTTTGAGATCTGGATTGAATACATCTTAGATGTACTTATGAACAAAAGAACATCTTCGCGATATCCAAAATTTTATTTAATAAACTTCCTCCATTGCCCCTTTCTCTAAACTATGTGAATTTCCTATTTGAATTATCACGTGTATGCAAACTTTAAATCTGTGAAAAACATTTCCTTGGCCGTTTATTAATGAGATTGAGTGCTGTTGCCAGGATGAATGGGGATCAGCAAAATAGACATCGATGTTGCGAGGAACTCCAAAGAGGCATGACAGGCAAACTCTTTTCCACAATCCGTGGTCGCGGTTTGGAAAGTGCCCTGAGGATACTGAGATGCAGTAACGCCAAAGGCAATCGTCTAGAAATGCGGTGAGTTTAGTTTCTGCTCTCTCGCTGTCTTCGATACAATACTTTATGTCTATATTTTCTTGTATATAATAAGACGGTAATAATATCAAAAGGTTTGTGAAAATAAGTAAGTAATTCCCCAGATTGTTTTACTGAACTAGCGTGTTCCGTTCAATGACCGAAGCGATAACTGTACGCTTACCCAGTCCGTATCATTTATATTTCCGTACTCTTCATCAAACCGTTTTGTTCAGCTGTTTTCATCAATTTAGCAATGGAATCCAGCGCAGTCTCGCTGAACTTATACCATTGCCCCTCCACAGCGTCAAAAATCAGCGCTTTCGGATAGTCTGCCAATTGTTCTTCCGTGAATCCGTTGAGCCCAGATGGATCACTCAGAATATAGGGATCAAAGCGTTGGACACTATTTCCTGCCGCGTCCAAAAAACCATATTGCCCGGTTTTCGTATACCACCCTAAAGTATCCAAATTGTAATACCACCCATAATTCGTCGGAGCATCCACCTTAGCACCTTTATTCGACTCAAAGAGCGCATAAATCTCTTCGTTATAACGCTTGCCACTGAACTGCTGCCTGTAGCCGCCTATTATCATGTGGTATTCATATTGCAAAGTTGTCACTTTCACTCCATTGATCATCAAGGGCGCGGTATCGACCGTAACCGTACCGTTGCTGTAATTGACCGTACAGCCAAACGTTTCCGCTAGAAAGCGTAGCGGAACAAGGGTGCGATTATTTTGGATGTACGGCTGCACATCCAACTCCAGTGTCTTTCCATCTTTCACTGCGGTGCTGCTGTTCAGTTGCAAGGTTATTTTCATGTCATCTCTCATAATCGTCACTTCCGAGCCCGACCAATCGACCACAGCCTCCAGATTTTCGCTGATCACGCGCAAAGGCACCATTGTACGACCGTTCTTCATCTCAGGCTGTACTTCGGATGTGATCGCAACGCCATCCATGATAATCGGATGACTCTCTGCCGCATGAACAGGCACCGATACAGCAATGAGGCTTAGAGCAAGTGCAGTGCTAAGAATAATTTTTTTCATTGTGTGAATTCTCCTCGTATATAGATTTTGCAACGTGCGATTAAAATCGCATGCTGATACTTCCTTACCTTTAATTACGAGACCACTCATCACGACAACTGCCATAATGAATAAAATGATAAGTTACCTAACTGCCCCATTTTTCTATACTCCGCGTATAAAATCCCCAAAAAATCTAATACCCATATTTTTCTACAAAGACTAATACGCAAATATTGATGACTTTGTTGCGAAAACTGGTAGTTAGCGGAATAACTAAATTAATGCATAGGTATAAACAGATTGTTTATTATGTTATTTATCCATTCATAAGTGAAAATACCCGTAAGTAATAAAGCGAAAATACTTGCAGTAATCTTGTTGACTTTTGAAATTATCCCAATAAGCTTGTACATTACAATAAAACATAATATCGTTACCATCAGAAGTAAGAGAACAGATATCCACATCACATTTCCCCTCCTTTTTCTAGTCTAACTTTGATACTATTCTCCCTCTGCCCGTTAGCGGAACGATGGGCTGCCGTTTTAGCCCACATGGAATTGAACGATTGCTAATACTTAGTACTCACTAGAATAATTAATAATTAATAACTTTCCCTAATCCTTTTAATGCCTCAAATATTTTAGTATCGTCTCTAGGGTCTTGAATTTTTCCAGAGTGTATTCTGTACATATCGTTATCATATCTTTTAAGCCAAATAGATGAGATCGTCGGAATATCAAGATCTAAAAATTGAGAAGAGAACGTGGACCAAAAAGTTCCTAGATATATTCTTTCATTTCCCACAACTACAACAAAAGGTTTACCGCTTGCTGGTACTTCGCTTCTAGCTTTCCCTCTAAACTAAGGCCTTCCTTCATTGTAAATTCATGTTCTGTCCAATTGTATGTTTTAATCTCCTTGTCGGTAAGCACAGGTATTGTTTCTAATGGAAGATCATCAAGCTTTTTACTCATAGCTTCATTTGTAGATAAGTCTTTAACCAAATAGATTGAGAATTCATTAACAGCTCTCTCCTTATTGCCATTATTACAGCCAACAATTAGGAATATAACATTCAGAATTAATAATAATTTTATTTTAGATAGACTCATAGGAACCCCTTAATGCTTCCAATCTTGTTGCTCGTTCAAACGCTTTATGTAAAAAATCTGGTGCAGATAAATCCTCATAGTCCCAATTCATGGCCTCTATTGCGGTCGCACCGGAATAACCTGTTCTTACAATTGCTTGCATGACTATAGACCAATCAATCGTGCCGTCAAAGGGTAACCCGTGCTGGGCATAGCTTCCGTTATCATCATGTAAATGGATTGCCATCAACCGGGAACCATACATGGATAATAGATCTTTATCCGGATAGTAGTGGTAGTGATGTCCACTGTCATAACAGAAACCGATCCGTTGGGAATTCACTTGCTCCAGCATATACGCCAAATTGGTAAGATTTTTCAAATTCTCAAGCGCAACATTGACACCAAACTGTTCAGCTTTTTCAGCGATTCTCTTGATTCTATCGAGTCCCAATGCGTTATATGGATTATCTTCGTGAGGCAGGTGCACCACCATTGTCGGAATCTCAAATCCTGCGCAATCTGCAACACATTGCAAATAGCAGTCAGTTAAGGCATCACCGTCCAGATTATCAAGCCAGAGGTCATATACGACGAGATCAAAACAAAAGGATTCATCGGGAGCATTACCACCCTTCGTTACTTCATGAGGCCACTGAAGCCTATCATTTCTTTTAAGGCTACCGAACGGTTCGAGACCGAGCCAGGCGAGCAAGCACAGGTCGACTGGGTCACTTTAGAGTGAATTGGAATCAATCCCAAAAGCGGTTGTATACGTTTGTTATGGTACTTGGTTATTCGCGCACGTTGTATGTGGAATATACAGAAGATGAGAAAGTTCAGACCCTTATTGGCTGTCATGAACGAGCGATGACGTACTTTCGAGGGATTACAAGAACTTGTCTGTACGACAATATGAAGACCGTGGTCATCGGACAAGTCGAGCAAGGTGAAGTTATATGGAACGAGAGATTTTCAAAGTTCGCCAACCATCACGGATTCATTCTTCGTCGTTGCAAACCCTATCGTCCGCAGACAAAAGGGAAAGTGGAGAATGGTGTTGGTTATGTTCGGTAGAACTTCTGGCCAAGAGTACCGTCGTTTACAGGACTACACGATCTCAATCAACAAGTTCTCTTTTAACTGGATAATGTGGCCAACTGCCGCATACATGATGCAGCATGCCGTTCTTCTCGTCCTGAACATAGATGACCTACATAGATAAACGGAATCGAATAGCGATTGCCCTGGTAAGACACCAGTGTGTCACTGGAAACCTTACGGATATGCCGTTCTTCTGATTGGAAGGGAAAAGAATTAGTCGGTTTCAATTTCTCTCCTACTCGATTCTCTGTTGTCCCGTTATGTATGACAGCAGGTATGAATTACATAGGTGCCACATCCACATTATATTTCGGGGCGTATTGAATCATTGTGGAATCATTCGTTAGGTATCTGATCATCAACTCTTCCATAGAGACCGTTATCGTATAACGTCCACACATGTTAATCACTCCCCCGAATAAATAGAATGCTTACTATTTAATAAGTTACCATAATTCCTTATTATTCGTCACTTTCTCCACTATACCTCTTGGACACTTTTCTGTTTCCCCTTTATCTGCCGGTGCTGCAAGTCCCCAGATACTCATTGGCTCTCTAACTAGTACATTATCTTAACGTTACTCAGTATATTAATTATGTTATTTCTTAAAACTTTTATACTAAACTAACGTTAGAGTAGTTATAACACTTTCTGAATAAGGAGCCTATGATGAAGAATAGGATTATAATTGTCGGAAGTATAGCTGTTTTAATTATTAGTGGACTTATATTTTTTAACGAATTCTATATTTACAATAAAAAAGTTGTGGTTAAACTGGTGGAAGAAAATACGGAGGATGCTACAGCTTTAAATCATTCATTAGTTCCTGTTGTACCGAACATTATTTCCGAGTTTACTAAGATCGCAATGATTGACACTACACCGGAGACAGAAATTAACATGCTACTTGATAATGGGGACGTTATGATATTCATGTCCGATTGGAAGTTGGATCTTTCACAATTTGATACACCCATAATCGAACTAACACCTGAACGTGTAGAACTCATTTTAGATGTCATTCAGTTGAGTGAGGTGATTCAGAAATATAAATATAAGAACTCAGAACTTCTTGCACAAATTGCAGAACAATGGAGAATAGGTAATTTTTCAACAATTAAAGGAGATCATAAAAAGCTTAAGGAGATTGAATATTTACACAGGGAGGGTTTGATCGCAATAGAAAATCAGCAGAAGGAGAAGAATGCACCTGCTAAAGATATATATATCCAAGAGATAATAAACGCTGTTGGAAAGAAAAAAAGCTTTCAATGAACCGTTTTGAGGATGCGCTTGAAGAGTGGCTAGATGCGCCTTACAATAACAAACAACCCTATGAACTCTCTCCTTCTGAGCGTCAACAAATCGCAGAAAGTGTATATCCGGAAAATACTGTGCTGACAACAGGTGACGTATTAACTGAGTTTGAGAAAATGTTTTCGGGAGAACACACGTATACCTATGATCGTTATGTTGCTTTGTCATATTATTTAACAACAGGACAGGCAAAAAAGGACAGTTACCAGTTTAATGAGTTTTTTCCGCTACCGTTCTTCCCTCTTGATTATAATGATAAAGAGATATCTGCTAAATCTATCCGTGACTCCTATTTGTTATTCTATCAATACATTGATAAATTGCAAGAATGATGTTAAATACCACTTATACCGTTTGATGCGGTTTAGCAAGCTTAGGTATAG
>NZ_JCAIUL010000028.1:0-12862 GCF_059445505.1 Paenibacillus sp. Y301
AGACGATTGGCAGACCGGCTTGGGATTCAGGCTCCCTCACTGTACTGGTACTTCAAGAGCAAGCAGAATCTCTACCAGCGTCTTGCCAACCAGGTATCGAAAACGATTCTGGAGGAGTTCCACTCCGAGGGGGACTGGAAGGAGCAGCTGACGGGGCTTGCGGTAACGGTACGGAGTGTGCTCAGCCGGTATCCCTGCTCCACGCAGCTCATGATGATGACGCTGCCCCACGAACCGGACATTATCCGGTTCACCAACCGTATGCTGCTCTGCGTGGAATCGACGCCGCTTGAGCAAGAACAGAAAATGCACAAGTGATTACTACGCTTGTGAACTATGTCTACTACTTCGTCCTAGACGATTATCAGCAAGAGCGCAATGTCTCCGCTATCCTTAAGGAGGACCCGGGAGCAGTTCCGGGTGAGGAGGTGATTCGCCTTCTGGACTCCATGAGCGAGACGGAAGCGGGACTGTTCAGGAGGATGTTCACGAACGGGCTGTTCGAGTTAATGGGGACTGACAGAGCGTTTGAGTTCGGATTGAAGCTGATTCTGTTGGGGATTGAGCAGGATATAAAGGAGCAGGAGAAGTAGAATGTAAAAACCGCTCATCTGGTTATCGGATGAGCGGTTTCAATTCGGTTTACCGTTTATCCGCGCAAAAATTTTGCCCTATATATGACACGGTGAACCGTACCATAAATGACGGCTAAAAAAGTCAAAATACTTACTTAGCAAGTTAAAGAATTTCACGCCTACTCCAGTTAACACGCATTGGGAGTTAACAGGATGACACCAGGCGAATAAAAGTATTCACGCGGAGTGATCAGAGTTGGACAAACCCAGCGCCTAGTTCCTTTACCGAAGAAAATGAGAGCGCTTAATTTTATTGGAGTGTTTTCAGCAATATCCGTTAAGTCTGAAGCAATATCAGTATGACTAACAAAGTATTTGCATGTTATATTACCTTTATAAAAGAACATTTCTTACCAAATTTCTAATAATTTTTCCAATTCAAGTCTGAAAGGGGTGATTGAAATTTCAATGATGATTCACACACCTACGAATCTTGCTTTAAAAAGTAACGGTATTTACGTCCGATCCCATTACGATGAATGGCAGCACCAATGGCCTGTTCACACGCATTTAGGATTGGAAGTGTACTTGTTCATCCAGGGCAATGCGAACTATGTCATTGAAGATGATATTTATGAATTGCTTCCAGGTGATATGCTCTTGTTCAGCGGAAGTGTAATTCATCGCGTTAATCCGTCTAAGGGCGTGCGATATGTAAGAAGTTATGTCAACTTCATGCCTTCGTTTCTAGAGGATCATGTACCGTCGGAGCTTTATGACAGGCTGCTTACTTTATTTGATTCTCCAAGCGGACTGCGAATTCGCTGGTCACCTGATGAACGTGAGGAGATGGAACGATGTTTTGGTTTTTTGCATCAGGAGACGGAGAGAGAAGCCTTCGGGTATAACTACATGCTGAAGACCCAATTAACTCAGATGCTGCTCTGTATTTATCGGAAGTCAAAGCATCTGATAGAAATGTCGCCTAATCAGAAGCATTCTCCCAGCCAGGTAAGCGTTCGATGTATTCTACAGAACTTGAATCAGAATTTTACCGATACGATCAGTTTGGACGAATTGGCAAAAATGCATCATCTAAGCAAGTATTACATGTGTCATTGTTTCAAAGAAGTAACAGGGTATACGATTAACAACTATGTCATGCGAAAGCGTGTGGAAGAGGCGAAAAAGATGCTGCTCACCAATGATGATTCGATTAGCAGCATCTCCGAAAAGTTAGGATTTAATACGACGATTCATTTCAGTCGTACCTTTAAACAATATTCTGGCGCTTCCCCACAAATGTACAGAAAAATAAGCGCTGACAGTTAAATGCATTTAATAATAATGGGGAGTTGAAGGTGTGCAAAGAAAATTCAGATTTAGTTCGATAGCTTTCTTGTTTGTTGCTATTGCTTTATTGGTTACTGCTTGCGGACAAAATGAAAGCGCTAACAAAGGTGCTACGGACGCCAAAAAGAAAGTTACGCTTGATTTCGTTTGGTTCTCAGATGGGGTCGAAGGCGACGTTATGAAGGAAATCATTAAGCAATATGAAGATAAAAACCCTCATATTACAGTAACGCTGACTGAAGTCCCTTACAAGGATTTGTCTACTAAGTTGAAAACGATGATCTCAGGCGGCAAACCACCTGCACTAGCACGAATTAGTACGACTGAGATTGGTGCCTTCTCGGGTCGAGCAGTCGATCTTGCTGAGAAGCTTGGAGGCGTAGAAGCGTTCACGTCACAATTTATCGACTCTATAGAGCCTTACTATGTCATTGATAATAAGGTTGTAGCAGCACCGATGGATGTTACGGCAAATGGCATTTTCTACAACAAGACATTGTTTAAAAAAGCCGGTGTCGTTGTTCCGACTTCAGGTGATGACACTTTGACATGGGATGAGTTCAACGCAGCAATTAAGGAGGTCATGGAGAAGGGTGGAGCAAAATACGGCCTCGTATGGGATTTCACACCGCATCGATGGTCAACGCTGCTTTATCAATTCGGCGGTAGCATGATGAACGCTGAAGGAACGGAAGCCACCATCAATAATGAACAGGGCGTTCGAGCTTTGGAATATTTCAAAAAAATGCATGATGACGGCATTATTCCTACATCAGTATGGCTGGGCGGCGAAAACCCGAATAACTTGTTCCGTACCGGAACAGTTGCGGCACATCTCGCTGGCAATTGGAACATAAGCAGCTATAAAGATATTTCGGATTTCGAGTGGGGCGTCATGCCTATGCCAAAAGCAGCCAATCGCTCCTCCGTACCAGGTGGTAAATTCATAATGGCATTCGAAAAATCAGGTGTAGAAGACGAAGCGGCGAGCTTCATCGAATACTTGTCCAGTAAAGAAGTGAATTCGAGGTTCAATCTGGAATCATTGTTTATGAGTCCACGCAAGGATAGTGCAGAGCTGGATTATGCCTTTGGCAAGGAAATGTTCGAGCTGTTCGCTGACGAACTGAACAATACAATTCCAGCTGCTGCATCAGACTGGTCTAAGCAAGAAATCGTTCCTAAGTTCAGCATAGATTTGAAGGAAGGAATTGTGAAGGTTATAGCGGGTCAGTCAGAAGCGAAGGAAGTATTGGATGAGGTTGCGGTTATCATTAACAAAGCCATTGCAGATGTGAGCAAATAGAACGACTTTTGGGGCGCTACGAGCTAGCGCCCTGATTTCTCATATGAAAGGGGCAATATGTTATGTCATCCCAGGCAATACCTGCGGAAATGAAGAAATCATCGCGGCCGAAGCGCAAGCGCATGCTTGCTCCTTATTTGTTTGTACTGCCCAATCTGCTGATTTTTTTAACTTTCATCGTTATTCCCATCATACTAGGATTCTATTACTCATTTCATAAGTACGACGGCTTGAATCCGATGAAATTCATCGGCTTTGAAAACTATATGGAGATTTTCGCGAAAAAAGACTTCTGGAGTACGCTTGGTAAGACGACTATTTATGCGGTCATCGTTGTTCCATTGATTTATTGCTCAGCGCTTGGTGTAGCTATTTTACTTATCCAAAGCATTCGATTCAGAGGCTTCTTTCGTTCGATTTTTTACTGGCCAACCATGATTTCATTCATCATTGTTGGATTGACGTGGAGATGGATTTTCGGCGATCTTGGTATTTTGAATCATCTATTAAGCTTGTTAGGCTCTGAATCTATATCTTTCTTGTCAAGTTCTTTCTACGCCAACTTAATCGTTATTATAGCTACTGTATGGTCTCGCCTAGGCTTTTTTATGGTCATATTCGTAGCAGGTCTGCAGGCCATACCTAGAGATTATTATGAGGCCTCCTATCTGGACGGTGCTTCTAAACGAAGGGCTTTTATGGCTATTACGCTTCCAATGCTTAAGCCTACAACCCTGCTAGTCATCATGCTAACAACCATTGACGCTTTCAAAGCGTATCCGCTCATGTTTGCACTAACGGGAGGCGGTCCGAACAAAGCGACAACCTTTATCGTTCAGTATATTTATGATACGGGATTTGCAAGGCAAGAACTAGGCATGGCCAGCGCCATGTCGATCGTACTCTTCATCATTATTTCCATATTCACGATTCTTCAATTCCGACTAACCAAAGGAGGCGAAAACTAAGATGGAGCTTAAGCCTTCGCTAAAATATTTGGTATATTTGCTACTCATTGTCCTTGCCGCCTTCTGGATTTTTCCGGTGCTCTGGGTTTTTCTATCTGCCTTCAAAACCAATTCGGATTTGTACAGCTTCCCTATTAGTTTTTGGCCGAGTCCATTTACCTTTGAGCATTTTGTAAATGCATTCGAGAAAGGCAACTTTGGCCGTTATTTCATGAACAGCGCAATCGTTGCCATTAGTTCTACGGTGCTGCTGCTGCTCATTAACTCGATGGCCGGGTTTGCGCTTGCGAAATACCGCTTTAAGGGAGCTACGATTCTACTTGTTGGTTTCATCTCAACTCTCATGATTCCGCTAGAAGTTATCATGATTCCGATCTTTAAAGTGCTTAGCGCATTAGGACTATACAATACTTTGCTTGCTCTTATTATTCCACCTGCAGCAACGCCGACAGGTGTATTTTTGGTGAGACAGTATTTGCTGTCAGTCCCTGACGAGCTGCTGGAAGCCGCACGAATGGATGGGGCATCCGAATGGCGCATCTATGTACAGATCATATTGCCAATTTGTCAGCCAATCTTGGCAGTCTTGGCAATCTTCTCCTTTATGTGGCGCTGGGACGACTTTCTATGGCCGCTTATCGGCATCAGCGATCCATCGAAGTACACGGTCCAATTGGCTCTCTCCAACTTTATTGGAGAATTCAATGTCGATTGGGGCAGCTTGCTCGCGATGTCTGTCATTACAATGATACCTGTACTCATCGTATTCGTTGTATTCCAGCGTCATTTTGTGAGCGGTATGGTTACTTCCGGGATGAAATAAATGGTGCGGCAATGAAAGGGGAATGAAGTATGAATGTCAGTAAATTACTAATTGATATAAAAGAAGGTCCCGGCTACCTGGAGCTTGCCACCGATGTAGCTCTTTATCGCCTCGTACTCATGAATGATGAAATCATTCGCATTCGGTGTACATTCGATAAGCAATTTGGGGAGGAGGCTTCTTATGCGTTAGCGATGACTGCCTGGGATGATAAGATGGATGCGGTTATATCTGATCGCATCAAAGTTAATCCACTGCCGATCGTGTACAAGGAGACGGATTCGAGTGTGCAGATGTCGACCGCTAAACTGAATATTATTGTTCACAAGCAGCCGTTTGCGATTGAAATTCAAGACATGAATGGTGTTGTATTGCATTCGGATGTGAAAGATCGTGCTTATGTGCAGGATAAGCACGGCCGCTTGTATCACTATTCCACGATGGGTACAGAGGACTACTACTACGGCTTCGGGGAGAAAAGTGGCCAGTTAAATAAGCGGAAACGTAGGCTGCGCATGCACAATATCGATACGATTGGATACGATGCTGAGCGAACCGATCCTCTGTACAAGCATATCCCTTTTTACATCAAATTTAATGGTGCAAATCAACTGGCAACGGGTATTTTTTATCATAACTCTTACGATTCGGTCTTTGATATCGGTTCTGAGCGTAGCGGCTATTGGACGCCTTATAGTTATTTCTGTGCAGATGGTGGAGAGCTCGATTACTTCTTTATGTACGGACCACAAATTAAAGATGTCGTCAGGCAGTATACTGATTTAACGGGAAAAACGATTATGCCCCCCAAATATTCACTCGGATACATGGGATCTACCATGTTCTACACCGAGCTGGAGCGGGATTCTGATCGAGCCATTCTGGGTTTTCTGGATCGATGCCTTGAGGAAAGTATTCCATGCGATGGATTCTTCATGTCTTCCGGGTATACGAGTGGGCAGGACGGCAAACGGTATGTATTTAATTGGAACTATGACCGATTTCCAGACCCAGCGAAGTTCATTGAAGGCTTGATAGAGAAGGGCGCGGCGCTTGCGCCAAATATTAAACCCGGTATGCTGCTCACGCATCCACACTATAAGCAATTCGCAGAAGCAGGCGCTTATGTGATGGACAGTACGGGAGAGTGTCCGGAGAAGGATCGCTATTGGGGAGGCGCTGCATCCTTCGTCGATTTCACAAATCCGGAGGCGCGAGCGCTTTGGAAAGAACATTTGAAGGCTTCTTTCATTTCTCGTGGTGTTACTTCAATATGGAATGACAATAACGAGTACGAAATTAACAATACCGATGCCATTTGTCATTATGAAGGGACTAGCAGCACCATCAGCGCTCTTCGGCCGATCATGCCTAACTTGATGGCGTTGACAGCAGTTGAGGCTATTGCTGAAGAGTTCCCTAACACACGGCCGTATGTCGTGAATCGAGCGGGCTTTGCTGGTATTCAGCGCTATGCTCAGACTTGGGCGGGCGATAACAATACAAGCTGGCACAGCTTGAAATTTAACATTCCAATTATTCTTGGGATGGGTCTTTCGGGCGTCGCGAATCAGGGCTGTGATATCGGTGGATTTTTTGGCCCTGCACCAGAACCGGAATTATTCGTGCGTTGGGTGCAAAATGGAATTTTCCAGCCGAGGTTTTCTATTCATTCTTGCAATACCGATAATACCGTTACCGAGCCGTGGATGTTTCCATCCTACAGTTCCTATATCAGGGATGCGATTCATCTTCGCTATTCTCTTGTCCCTTACTTGTATACCTTGCTTCGTGAGGCTTCAGTGGAAGGATCACCGGTCATGCGTCCGCTTGTGTATGAATTTCAGCAGGATGAGAAGGTGTGGGAAGAGAGCTTCGACTTCATGCTCGGACGCTCTTTACTCATAGCGAATGTACTGGAAGCAGGGGCGGTTTCTCGTACTGTTTATTTGCCTGAGGGAAGTGATTGGATTGACTGGCATACCAAAAAGCGTTATAGCGGCGGCAAAGTTGTCGAACTTCCTGTCGACTTATCGTCCATTCCGATGTTTATTCGAAGCGGTTCCGTTATTCCGCTTGCTGTAAACTTAACAAACATTCATCAAGATACGATTCATGAGCTTGAGCTGATCATTGAGCCGTCAGAGAATACGAACTTTTCACTTTATGAAGATGATGGAACAACGAATGAGTATATGAATGGGCAATACTTGACTACAACAATCGGTGTTCAAGCTGGTGAAAAAACGACGATTTCCTTCGAATATGAAGGTCTATATACATGTCAGGTCAAGCAGCTGGTCATCGATCTGTTATGCCTGGACATTGCACCGGTTGACGTATATTTGCAGGGTGCGAAGCTACCCATGTTCCTTGGCCAACGAGAGTGGGTGAACGTCCAGCAAGGCTGGTATTATGATTTAGAGAGCCACGTGGCTAAACTCAAATATGAACCGCCTCATCACGATTATACAGTGGATGTTTATTTCACGATTAGAGATCTTATTTCAATTTAGGGTAGTTTATAGGCGGGGATGAAACGATGATTTATCCTAATGAGATCATCGTTTCATTCCGAATACGCATTCAAGTATGATAGCTTAGGCAAAAGTGTTGACAGGCTATTACCTCCATTCATATCCTATCTTATGAATAGGAGGTAACTTAATGAAATATAAGAGTACTTCAATCAAAAGCAAGTGGAAAAAAAGTGGCTGGCTGTTAAAGCAATCGAATTTAAGAAAATATGTTCCACGAACGATGCTTTTTAATAAAAAGAACTTGATCTCGATGCTTGCTACTTATTCTACTGTTTATTTCAAGCCTACGGGAGGTTCGGGCGGGGTTGATATTATTCGGATCAAAAGAAAGGAGAAGGGCTACCAAATCCAGTTCAATACAGTCAAATCTACGTATTCTACGATTAATCGTTTGTACGATAAGCTGTGCCACTTTTCCAATGGCTAAAACGAACGGAAAACCCTTTGATATTCGTCATGGTCCAGAAGACGAACAAAGGAGCATGGGTTAGCACTGCTATGTTCGCAAAAATAGGAAAGGTTGGTAAAGTTGCGACGAACTATAATCAAGGCGGGAAAATCGGTTATATTCATGAAACAATGTCAGGCGCAGGATACAATACAGTCGAGATTAAACGTATGGAGACAAGATTGAAGGACTTGGGTATCTCTGTTGGGAATAACTTCGATCAGTTTGGATTCTATGGGCAAACCGTGGATTCTGGAAGTGAATACGAGGCCCCAATTTTACCCCTTAAAGAACATGAAGGATAAAAAGTTATATAAACGAATCGTTTCATATGCGAAACAATATGGGAGATTCAAGTAAAGCAAACTCACGATGGTAAATAAATGAACTGTTGCGGGCAGAGATCAACATGAGCTGCTCGTTTTTGCTTTTCAAAGATACATAGTTATACCGTATATGCACAGATAGGCATCCGCCCCCATAGAATAAAAGCATAATTGCTTAAATATTTTAGGAGTGTCTACGGTAAGCTTTATATACCCTCTTCGATTAATAAACAAGCAATTACTTGGCAATATTTCATTTGGTCGAGATGGATTCTACAGCTGGGTTTATAACCTATAATAGTGAAAAATTAATCGGGGCGAACCTTATCATAAGTAAGCTAAACTGTTTTTTTATTCAGCGTGAATAACAATCAATCTGTACAAGAATCTAAATTTTTGAATATCATCTTTTTTATAGTATAATTTAATGACATTCAAATCTAAAGGAGACCTTTAAATGGAACGTTTAGCAGGTAAAGTAGCTATTATCACAGGTGGCGCACGTGGTATGGGAGAATCTCATGTCCGTAAATTTGTAAGTGAAGGTGCAAAAGTTGTTTTTACCGATCTGAATGAAGAGGGCGGACAAGCCTTAGCAGCAGAATTAGGGGAAAATGTGAAGTTCGTGAAACAAGATGTAACAAAGGCAGCTGACTGGGATACCGTTGTGGCAGAAACAGAAAATACATTTGGTCCTGTCAACGTGCTAGTGAATAATGCAGGCATTAGCATGAGCAAATCGATTTTTGAAATGACAGAGGCAGATTATCGTAAAATAGTGGATATCAATCAAGTTTCTGTTTTTCTTGGAATAAAAGCAACAGCTTCTTCTATGAAAAAGACTGGGAATGGCTCTATTGTAAACATTTCATCAATGAATGGGTTAGTCGGTGGAGCAGTTGGTTATACGGATACGAAATTTGCGGTTCGAGGATTAACCAAAGCAGCAGCGCTTCAATTAGCACCCCTCGGCATCCGAGTAAACTCAGTGCATCCAGGTGTTATTGAGACACCAATGGTTTCACAAGGTGACGCAGTAGAAGCAATCAAGGAATTTGCGAAACATATTCCACTTAAACGAGTGGCTCAATCTGAAGAAGTATCAAATCTTGTACTCTTTCTTGCTTCAGACGAATCTAGTTATTCAACGGGTTCTGAATTTGTCATCGACGGTGGATTAACAGCAATGTAATTAAAATAGGTGGTAGGGCTGCTTCCGTGAAATATTAATTTGAAATGACCCCATCAAGGTAGACAGGTTATTTCGTGAGGCAGCTATTTGGAGATAAGTTCGGTATTGTACCGTGCTCATTCCAATAAATCTTTCTGATACTTAAGGGGCATCCAATAGGGTGCCCCTTTAATTTCGCCTTGCGACTCAGCCGCTGTATCATGAATTTTATAAGGCCAAGCGGCGAGATAAATATTTTGTACCCACTCTCCTTTATGATTCCATTTGGAACCACAAAGGAGAGTTTTGATTATTTCGATGAGAAACCAATCCCGCAATTGTCCCTGTGTGAGCCCGAAATAATGGACTATCTCTCTGTTATTAGAATATTAATAGTACAAGAATGATGTAGCTATCTACAAAGGAGGTCGAGTTAAGTGCGTGATTATCATTACTATAAAGAAGTTTGCACCGGGCTTCAGATGCCCTTTGCCTTCATTGATCTCGATATGCTACAGCAGAATATTCAGAGCATTCTTCATCGGGCAAATGGGAAGAAAATCCGTATTGCGAGTAAATCGATCCGTTCTGTTGATGTGCTCCGGCGAATTCTACAGGCAAATGCGCAGTTTCAGGGGATCATGTGCTACACCGTGTCCGAAGCACTCTATCTAGCACAACAAGGATTCACCGACTTGCTGCTGGGCTACCCGGCGGTGGACGCACGCCTGCTCGCCTCCGTCGCCATGCATCAGCGTGAGGGTTGCAACATCACGCTAATGGTCGACTGCAAGGAGCATGTCGAGCAGGCGGAAGTGGCAGCCGCCAAGTACGGCGTGGTGCTACCGCTCTGTGTGGACATCGATTTGTCGATAGATGTCCCGGGGCTGCACTTCGGCGTATGGCGCTCGCCTATACGCTCCACCGATGCGGCGCTGGACCTCATCAAGCGCATCGCACAGTCGAGGCACGTCGTGCTCGAGGGGCTCATGGGTTATGAAGCGCAGGTTGCAGGCTTAGGCGACCGCGTGCCGAGGCAGGCTCTGAAGAACGTCATCGTGCGGTTACTTAAGCGCTGCTCGATCCGTGAAGCCGCTGCCCGGCGGGCGGAGCTGATCGTAGCGATTGACCGATTGGGCCTTCCTCCGTTGCGGTTCGTGAATGCTGGCGGGACGGGTAGTCTTCATACAAGCAGCGTGGAGTCAGTCGTCACCGAGGTCACGGCCGGCTCAGGGTTCTATTCGCCCGGTCTGTTTGACTACTACCGGGACTTCACTTTGCTTCCCGCCGCAGGATATGCGATCGAGATCGTGCGTCAGCCGCGCGGTGATCTCTATACCTGCTTAGGCGGCGGGTATACGGCTTCAGGAGCTGCAGGCAGCGACAGACTGCCACGTCCATACTTACCGCAAGGTGCGGCACTCCTTGCGATGGAAGGGGCAGGAGAAGTTCAGACGCCGATTCGCTACAACGGGCCAGAAGAGCTGGAACTCGGCGATCCGATCTTTATGCGTCATAGCAAAGCAGGAGAGTTATGCGAACGCTTCACACACCTCTACTACATTTCGAATAGCGGTATCGTTGGGGAGACAACGACATATCGTGGGGACGGGCTATGCTATCTATAAATTTGAAGAAGCGTAATACGAAAGAATGGCGCAATTGGTCAGGACTAGTACGCGGACTACCGCGGAGTATCGTATATCCGGTCAGCATAGAAGAGGTAGTCGAGATTGTTAAGACATGTGCCGCCGAAGGACGGAAACTGCGTGTTGTCGGATCTGGACATTCATTTACGATGCTCGTCCAGACCGATGATGTCTTGGTCTCCTTGGATCAATTGCAAGGCGTGATTGTTGTTGATTTGGAGAAAGGCATTGCTGAAGTGTGGGGCGGAACGAAATTGGACCGACTCGGGGAAGAATTGCATACCTTTGGGGTTGCGCAAGAGAATCTAGGCGATATTAATGCGCAATCCATTGCAGGAGCGATCAGTACAGGAACACATGGTACGGGAGAGCAGCTCGGAAGCCTCGCAACGCAAGCGGTAGGCTTGACGGTGGTGACAGCGACAGGAGAAATTCTCGAATGTTCAGTCGAGCAGGATGAAGAGCTTTTTCGGGCGATGCAGGTGTCACTAGGGATGTTCGGGATTATCGTGAAGGTGAAGCTACGTGTTGTACCTTCGTATGCGCTCCGCTATACGAGCCGCAAAATATCATTCTCCCAATGCCTTGAGCAGCTTGATCTATTAAAGAAGGAGAACCGTCATTTCGAGTTTTACTGGTTCCCTTATACGGATGTCGCCCAAATAAAACTGAGCAATAAGACGGATGTGGTCCCCGGAACGCCAAGCCGATGGAGTTATTGGAAAGTCTTGCTAATGGAGAATGTGCTGTTCTGGGTCTTGTCGGAGTGCTGCCGCTTCGTTCCGCGCCTTAGTAAGCCGATAAGCCGATTGTCGGCAGCGGGCGTACCGGATATGCAAGAAGTGGGGTATAGTCACCGTATTTTCGCGACGCCGCGGCTCGTTAGATTTAACGAAATGGAGTACAGTGTACCGACAGATCACATGCGAATCGTACTGGAGGAAATACGTAATACGATAGATCGGTACCAATTTGCTGTTCATTTTCCAATCGAATGCCGCTATGTACGGGGAGACGATATATGGCTTAGTCCAGCGACTGGGCGTGATTCTGCCTATATCGCTGTACATATGTATCGGGGGATGGAGTATGCAGACTTTTTTGCCAAAGTAGAGGATATCTGCAGACAGCATGGCGGGAGACCGCACTGGGGCAAGATGCACACGATGCGCGCGGAGCAGCTCCGTTCGGTATATCCGAAGTGGGATGCATTTCTTCGTCTTCGACAAGAACTTGATCCTTCGGGCGTATTCTTGAACCCTTACCTGGCAGAAATGTTGCAACAGAGTAGAAAATAAATGAAAATTTAGATTATATCCTCTCCAAATCTATCGTTTATTGACTGCGGTCTCATGTTTTTTGACTGGATGAAAGGGGTGATGTCTTATACATAATATTAGATAAATCGAGCCGCTATATGTAAAGGACCTCATCCATTGGGAAATTTCCGGGAGTAAACCGCATAATTGAGAACGTTAACGATGACGTAGAATTGTAATTTATTCCAGTGAAACGCGATCGAAGGAAATACGGTTCTTAATATTTAAAAGCGCTTACATTAAATGTAAACAAACGAAGGGAGTGGCTAATATGGACAAGAAAAGCGAGCGAAAACGCATGCGAAGGCGCTGGCGCACACAGGATACCGAACTGACGCTTTTGGCCTTACCGACGACCATCTGGTATATCTTGTTTTGTTTCTT
>NZ_JCAIUL010000029.1:0-11496 GCF_059445505.1 Paenibacillus sp. Y301
GATTTTATTTTTTCATCATTTATTTGGCTCTCATATGGAAATTCAATCATAAATGGTTTGCTCCTATTAGTTATTTTCAGCATGTCTGCTAACGTTTGGCATTCCTGACGTTCAAGCAGCTTAAGTGACCGTAGGGAACGGGTCGTCAGACTTAGCTGGTTGAATGTATCGCCTGAATTCACTTCTCTGATATCCCTCTTGGCGATCAAGGGCGAATGCCCGCAGTAGGAATGCTGTGTTAGCAGATGTCAGTACCTTCTTCGAATAACGTTCGACCAATGTTTATATTTGTTTGGTCAAAATTACTTCAAGAGGCTCGTTCTCTTGTAACAAACATCCTACATCACGATATCCAAGCTTCCTGTAAAAGTGCTGTGCTCCTTCATTAGATTGAGTAGACGTCATTACGGTTGTGAATCCTCTTTCGCTCATTAATTCTTCCCAATAAAGTACTACTTCCTTACCAATTCTTTGTCCTCTATATCCTTCATCAATCCATATCATATTCATAAAGGGAGTATTATCCCAAAAGTATCCATACCTCATCCAACCAATTTCTTTGCCCTCATCTCTAAGTATAAATATCTCTTTTTCTTTAATTTTTGATCTGATCAGTGTTTCGACTATGTGCTTATCTCTTTTTAAAATGTACATATAATCTGTATCCTTTGCAAAATCAATCTTCATAGCTGACCCTCCGATTTTTTTCTGAGCTTTTTTCCTTCTTTATGATAATCTGTACTGATTTCTGCTAACGTTTGGCATTCCTGACGTTCAAGCAGCTTAAGTGACCAAAGGGAACGGGTCGTCAGACTTAGCGGGTTGAATGTATCGCCTGAATATACTTCTATGATATTCCTCTTGGCGATCAAGGGCGAATGCCCGTAGTAGGAATGTTGTGTTAGACGGAGTTATTGACCTCTATGAGTTAGCCTTCATGACTTTGAAGTTATAATCACTAGCCATGCATTCAAAAGTCTCGTCTCTGAAATAAAATAAATAATGCTTCAGTTTCTTCTTATCTATGTATTTGTTATTGTATATTCTGTCACTAGGGAACGAATCTTCCCATCCTGAGTCTTCAAGTAAATAAAACTCTCCCCATTTGATTTCGCTATCTGAAAATCTACATAGTCCTTTATAAAATCCCTCATCATTCGTTGCTCCTAAGCGATACATATAACAATTATCAAATTCTAAACTGCCTATATCTTCTTCTTCATAATCACTATATATAAATGCATTTAAGTAGAATCTTAAAATAAGTTTTTCCTCTTCTATGATAATGCTTGGATCCGGAGCGTTCGGTTCTGCCCCCCACTTATTATTTAGTTGTTTGAAGTTCATGGGTTATCCTCATTTCAAGAATTTCGTCTAACGTTTGGCATTCCTGACGTTCAAACAGCTTAAGTGACCATAGGGAACGGGTCGTCAGACTTAGCTGGTTGAATGTATCGCCTGAATTCTCTTCTCTGATATCCCTCTTGGCGATCGAGGAGCATTAGCGACGACGTAGGAATGTTCTGTTATCCGATGCATCCGACTTCCTCGAAACCCCATACAAAATATATCTTTTTCTCTCTTTTGTTTTATTACTTTTTTCTTTGATCCCTTTACTTTACTTATAAGAAGTTAGATATTATAGCAAAAACAACCATAATAATCATCATTGTAATGAAAAAGTAACCAAAAAGCCTTATTGGTTTTGGGAGTGATTTAAAATCAACCTTTTTAGGAGGTCCTCCCCCTTCTATTCTTTGTGCTTCTTCAATCATAGAATGTACTTGTGTTGTTTCTGCATCACTGTAATTGGTGTCAGATTGAGTTTCATGGTTTTCATTGTCATTTCCCATCTTATTCACCTCTATTTTTTTCTTATAATTTTTAATTTCCGGATGTTTCGGATAACGTTTGGCATTCCTGACGTTCAAGCAGCTTAAGTGACCGTAGGGAACGGGTCGTCAGACTTAGCTGGTTGAATGTGTCGCCTGAATAATCTTCTTGAAAATCCTTCTAAGCGATCAAGGGCGAATGCCCGCAGTAGGAATGTGGTGTTACCTGATGTATCTGACTTCCCTGAATCTACTTTCAAATTCCTTGTATCATTTAATTTTATTTGATGTCTTTCATATCTATCATGTCTTTGATGGTTCTGATGTTCTTAATGTTCTTAATGTTCTTAATGTTCTTAACGTATTTAATCTCACTTAGTTTTGTTTCGATTTTCTTTATGTATTTCTATCTCTTCTTCGAAATGCCTCTAATGCTGAATTTAAACCTGGTTTTTTTTAGATCTTTCGCTTCTATTCTTATGACTTTACCTTTTGTTCATTATTTCTTCATGAATTTCTCTATCATCCATTCTTTAATGCCCTTCCTACGTCCCTATCCCAGATATTTCAGGTAACGTTTGGGTATCTGCGAAGCCTCACCACCTTAAAGGAGCAAAGCGACTGGCCGCGATGCGGTTAGGTGGTGCAGGGTTGTCTGCTGAGTATACTACTCTGAAATCCCTCTTGCAGACCAAGGTTCGTAAGAACCGCAGCGTAGATACGATGTTATCTGATGGATGTGTCTTCTTCGAATATGCTAGAATATCTTTGGATCTTTAAGTTCTGACCACTGTATTTCTGGGTTCTCTTCATTATCTGTTGTAATTGTTCCTATAATTATTTCGTTTTTATTAGGATTCTCCAAATAGTGTTTCACCATGAAGCTTACGATCTTAGATAATCTCAGCTCTAGAATCTTATCTTTATCAATCCAATGCAGTTCTCCTTCATCTGAATTTATATAGTTAAGTCTCTTAGTTTTTCCGAAATATACAAATTGCTGTCTTATTTCTTCATCTTTTATTCGTAATAATATGTATCTTAATTTTAGTTCTTCAATTTCTTCCTCTTGTATCCCGGATTCTTCAAAGATTTCTCGAATACAAGCTCTCTTCGGAAAATTCAACTCATCCGCTTCTAAATGTCCACCAAGTCCCGTCCAAAACACAGTATCTGTGATTCTACTTGAATCTTTCTTCATCATAATTACTTTGTTTTCATTAAACAGAAAGGCAGTGGACATTTGCCTTACTTCCATTCTTCATCACTCCTTATCTTTAATAATCTTTTACACATCTTTCAGATAACTACTAATCTACGAATTCGTCTATCTCTCTCATACAACCAGATAGGAGAATTCGTTAAATCCCCGTCTGTAGAGTGATAGACGAACATGGCTTTCCTCATTCATGGGTCAGACATTGTATGCCAGTACCTCTGAAAGACCCTTGCATGGTTAAACGCCCTCGTTCATTACACTCTTATTACTGAAGTATACTTTCCCTTCTTCTCATTACGCACTTGCTACTGAATTAACCTTTCCCTTCGCCTCATTCCTCTATAATTTCTATGTACACTTTCAATGCCTCATTCCGCTGTAACTCCTATATATACTTCCCCTCCACTCATTCCGCTCTTATTTCTATCTATACTTTCGCTATCATCCCTCTAATCTCCTCCGCAGCGATACTACTGCTTGTTGCATCACAAATAAATGGAGGCACCTGAAATGATTAAACATTTCACGTGCCTCCATCATTCTTTGGCTATATATTCTCTTGTTTTAAAGCATCAATAATGTTTTCCTTTTTCACCTTGGAACTCGCATATAACATGGCTAAGCTAACAATGATAAATACAGCAACGATAACATACATTATGCTTTTCCATGGGAGTATGAAGCCAAATTCGAAGCTATTCATCAGTGATTTGTACATCAAATACATTATACCGATACTGATCGGAAGACCATAGAGTAGTGATTTCATTCCATAAAATATACTTTCATAATTGATCATTTTATTGAAACCTTTAGGCGTCATCCCAACTGATTTCAGCATCGCAAACTCTCTTTTCCGAAGAGATATGCTTGTAGAAATGGTATTCAAAATATTGGCGATCGATATTAATGTAATTAACGAGATAAACCCATAGATGAATACAGACATTAACAAGATCATCTGTTCATTTTGCTGTTTATTCTGATATACATTATTAACATAGACATTACTCTCTTTCATCTCTTCAATGGTCTGTTGTGTCTTCAATGGGTCTGTGCTGTTCAGGTTAAGTCTGCTTATAATATTTTTACTCAGGGGTTCAATCCCTAATTGATCTAATACTTGTTCGGAGACGATAATGTTTAATCTGCCTATTTCCACTGTATGAACGCCCAAAGGCAGTTGATCTGTCAAAGCGACGATGGTTACTGGTTTTAATTTCAACTCTTTTTCCAAGTCCCCACCAGTGTAGCTTAAATCAAGTTGGTTACCGGTTTTCGTTTGAATCGCTTTGGTCTCAACAAATTTTTTGGCTATCTCATCTTGATAAGAGACGGTATCGATCACAATGGCCGTCAACTGATCAGGATTGATTAGTTGCTCATAAGGAACACCGACTGATTGTGTATAAGCCTTCAAATTCTGTTCATTGAGTACATTAATCTGAATGGCATAAGGAAGCTTCCCATTATCATCTAACATACTGCTATCCTTCTTCACTCTTTCTTTCAATTCTTCAGCAATCATTTTCTCCTCAATCCGAGAACTCACATTTAGTGTTCTAACCACATTATATTCTGTAACACTTGGCAGGGTAGATATCGATTTGGTCAACCGATCTACTTTTTGAGAGTCCTCATTCCCCATATAGACTTGGATATCATAATTCAAGCCGTCCTGTGATAGTTCGATCGACTTTCTCAGGTTAGTAGTGAAATACGATACCGATAAAAACAACACAATGCTAATGATAAGCGAGAACACCGTTGCTTGGTACTTGCGTTTATTTCTTTTTAGATTCTTCAACCCAATTTCCGCTTCGATTCCAAACAATTTACGAACGAATTTGGATGTTTTCACCGTTTTACCAGAGAGCTTAACCTCAGTGGTTTGTCGAATCGCATCAATCGCTGAGATCCTAGAAGCTTTTTTGGCTGGAAGATAGGTAGATATAGCAATCGTCACTATTGAAACAGCACAAGCGATTAGTATGGAGACAGGTGTGACGACCACCGTTAATTTTTCTGTTATCCCTAACATGTCTTGAATCATCGAATTGATAAACATAAAGGTTATCCCTATGCCGACAATGCCGCAAATGATCCCAATAGGGATACTGATTAACCCGATAATCATTCCCTCAAAAAATATCGAATTTCTCTTTTGCCTTTTCGTAGCGCCTACACTTGACAACATGCCTAGATGGCGTGCGCGTTCCGAGACAGAAATCGCAAAAGCATTATAGATTAAAGATACGGAGCCAATGATAATCACGGCCATAATAATCGCTGACAAGGAAAGCAGCGTATCACGTATGCCATTACTATTTGCCACACCATAATAGCGTAGCAGACTATTATTATAAGAAATGGACTCAGACTCAATATTATTTTCTTTTGCGAATTCCTCAGCGTGTGTATATAGAGAGTTATCCACCTTGTTCAATACAACCGTCGCTGTGACTTTTTCGTCTGCTGCGATCAAGCTTTCATCCACGTAACTTAGGGTTGTATAGCCCGGAGCCCATGTTGGTTCCCATGTCGGACGTTTTATCACTCCCACAATCGTGTAGCTTATGGGTTGCTTATGAACTAACATTTCAGACAGGGTATCATTTTCAATCTGTAATCGTGCGTTTTGAGTTAGTAGAGGACCATTAACATCATCACTAATCACACGCTCCCCAACATCCAGAGTGAATGAATCCCCAATTTTGTAGGTCACTTTAGCGTTCTGAGCAATCTCCTCGGATATAACCACCTCATGGTTAGCCTTCGGCAGTCTCCCCTCAAGAAGCTCAATCGGAAATTGTTCGAAACCTGCTGTATTGTATTCCTTAATAAACCAATAGGGCTTGTTCTCATTCTGTCCACCTGCTAAAGGGGCATAACCACGATCTTTGGAAATGACCAGGGTCTTCGTTGCCTCATCTGCTTGAATCGCTGCGAGCTGAGCTTTAGTAACACCTTTATATTGGACATGCCATTCCCCACCAGTGGAGATGCTCTGCTTCTTCATTAAATCCATAAACGATACACCAAGTGTAGAAACAGCTGTCACCATCGCTACCGAAATAATAACTCCAATAATGGTCACTAGTGTGCGGCGTTTATTCTCCTTCAAATGTCGTACTGTTAATTTGTTAACAATATTCACGGACGAATCACCTCGTCTTTGGCAATCCTTCCATCTTCAATGGTGATGATTCTATCGGCTTGTAGCGCAATTCGCTCATCATGGGTAATGATAATTAGCGTTTGATTAAAGGTCTTATTAAACATTTTTAATAAATCAATAATTTCATTACCATTCTTACTATCCAGATTACCTGTTGGTTCGTCTGCGAGCATAATTGCTGGATTACTAATCAGCGCTCTTCCAATCGACACCCGCTGTTGTTGTCCACCAGAGAGTTGATTCGGTAAGTGCTTTAAGCGATTGTCTAGGTTTAAAGTTTTCACGATATCCGTAAATTGCTTCTTATCCACCTTATGTCCATCAAGTAGTAGAGGTAGCTGAATATTCTCTTCCACCGTTAAGACCGGAATTAGATTATAGAACTGATAGATCAAGCCAATTTGTCTACGTCGAAAGATCGCTAGTTGGGTTTCATTCAGATTATAAATGTCTGTGTTATCAACGAGCACTTTGCCACTAGTAGGTCGATCCACACCACCAAGCATATGTAGAATCGTTGATTTCCCTGAACCAGATGGACCGATAATCGCAATGAATTCTCCTTTGTTTACTGTAAAAGATACATCATCAAGTGCCTTTACCGCGGTTTCACCTTTCCCATACGTTTTAGACAGATGTTCAATTTTTAATATTTCCATTCTAAGACCTCCATTTGTGCTAATGAGATCAGTATATCTGTCTATCGTGACTTTACAGTGACTGTTACATGACTATTTAGTCACTTAACTTCAGGAATGACTTATTTGTAAAACTTAATATGAAACTGTGTGCCCATCCCTTTCCCACTCTTCACATGGATGTCTCCATTCTGATTTGTAATAATACTGTGAGCTAGGGCTAGTCCAATGCCGATACTATCTTCGCTTGCATTCTTCCCTTTATAGAATCGTTTAAAAACATAAGGTAACTCTTCTTTCGGAATTCCTTTTCCGTTATCAGCAATGATTACTTCGGTAAATAGTGCATTTTCTGCAAAAGATATAGAGATCTCCCCACCCTCAGGGATGTGCTCCACGCAATTTTTGAGAATATTGATGACTGCTTCCGCTGTCCAATTGAGGTCACCAAGAAAAGATACCGTGTCTTCTCCCTTGATCGAGACCGTTTGTTCCTTAACGTCCATAGGAATCAGAACAGGCTCTAGTGATTTTTGAATCAACGTACTGACCGAAATCGAATCTTTTTTAAATTGAGCTGTTCCTGCGTCGATCTTGGAGAACTTTAATAAGGAGGAAACAAGCCATCCAATTCTTTCGAGTTGAATCCGTATATTGCGTGTGAATTCCGTTCTTTTCTCAGGAGGAAGTTCGGGTTCACTTAATAAATCTGCCATGACGGTCATGGAGGTTAGGGGTGTCTTAAGCTGGTGTGATATATCGGAGATCGCATTCGTAAGCTGGACTTTATCATGTTGTAAAAGAGAACTATGCTCAGATAACATAAGTGTCACTTTATAGATATCGTTCTTTAGAATACTAAGCTCGCCTTCCTGATTATCACGAACATCTAACGTGTAATTCCCATTGCTTATTTGACGTAAATAGCCAGAGAGATTCTCAATCTCTCTATATCTCCATCTCGTAAAAATTAAGCTGCATGTGATAAGTAACGCTGAAGTGATACAAATAAGCACTACGACAGGGATTGAGATGATTGTAGAAATCATGATCGCGACGAGACTGATCGAACACATCGTAACGAATAACCACAGAATTTCTCTATTTCGAAGGATATGAATCACCTACCTTATAACCTAGACCCCGCACTGTTTTGATAATCGTTGGATCTTGAGGGTTGTCCTCTAACTTTTCTCTTAATCTTTTAATGTAGACTGTTAAGGTATTATCATTCACAAAGTCACCTGCCACGTCCCAAATCCGTTCTAATAGCTGATTTCTTGAAAGAACCTGCCCAATATGATTCGCAAAAATAAGCAATAACCGATACTCTAAAGCAGTCACTGAAATCTCATCGCCATTCTTATACACTTTTCCTTCTAGCGTGTTGATCCGTATATTATCAATTTCAATGATTGAATTGGTCTGGGTCTGTTTATGATATCTTCTTAAGACGGATTTAATGCGCGAGAGAAGCTCACGGATCCGAAAAGGTTTGGTAATATAATCGTCTCCACCCATATCAAGTCCCATCACGACATTCACCTCATCATCTATTGCTGTTAGAAAAATAACAGGAATATCACTCCGCTCCTTCACCATCTTACATAATTCGTAGCCATTACCATCGGGTAGCGATATATCAAATAAACATAAGGTAAACTGATCTAATTGTTCAGCTATCACCTGTTTAGCAGTTACGGTATCATAACAAAGAACCGTAGAAAAGTGATCCTGTTGCAACGAATATTCAAGACCTGATGCAATCGTTCGATCGTCTTCCACAAGCAGTATTTTCATGTAAGAATCATCCTAACGTAGTTTTACTATATATATTCATTCCCCAATGATGGGACATCTATTGTAGACGATATGAAACCTAATAACCACCGCAAAGGATTATAAGGGAATAGTATTCTATTCTATAAAGGCTTCAATGAGAATATATAGATTGCAACAAGAACAATGAGTATTAACATACTTGCTGTTACTTTATGTCGTTTCGTTTCTCTAATATATTTCCATTCCAACATAGCTCTAATGCACAGTGTTACAATACCAACGACAAGGTAAATACGATTCATCGTCATCTCGCTGTAATATTGAATAAAACTTAAAATGGTAATACCGATGATGACAATGATGAAAATTCTTATTCCCCACTTATACCTTTGGAAACCAACCATTCCTAGCTTATCCGCAACCGATATTTTTCTATCACTCTTTTCAACAAAGAAAGTCATCAGTATAAGTTGAATTACAGACAATACCCAAAATATAAATATAATTTTCAATTACTTCCCTCCTCATTCAAGAAGTTCCCTTCCTAACAATATAACGTACTTTTAACATAAATGTTCCCTGAAACGTCCAATCTTGAAGTTGGAAAGTTGCTTAGAGAATATATAGGTAGCTGATTTCTCAAAAAAATACGGATGCACAAAAAATCAAATAACAGATCAAGGTGGTTTATCCTTGACCTGTTATTTGGCATCTTTGTTCCATTGTTGCTTGCTGCAACAAATTATAGGTGTGCGAAAGACACCCGGATTCAATGATAACTTTTTGCAAGTTTCTTTGTGTTTTATTGAATGAAAAAAATTGAAAAATATGATTAAATTAGCGCAGCGGACGGAATGATTTCGTAAAAATTGGTAGCGGTCGCCTTGGTGTCAGAAGAAATAAAGTTTACACTGGATTTCTATATTCCACGTGGATTTTCAAGTTGCCGTACCATCAGACTCCATAGAATTAGTTTTAGACTGACCCTTGAAATTGAAACAGCGACTGACATGGACAAGAAAATAAAGTCCTAGACTGTCGCTGTTTTCATTGAACTAAAGTGTCCCGTTAGTTGAATAACCACCACTTTTATTTGTGATAAGGTTCAGCTTAAAGGGTCTATCGGCAAAAAAATCTTCGCCATGCTTAACCACCGACCTTTCTGTCGATATTTGCTCAGGCTATACTCCTTTACTTATTCAAGACTTTCATACTCAATATCGACTTGTTGCCCTGTTTGAGCGTCCACATAGACCTTTGTAACCCGTTCATAACCTTTAACAGGGATGGAGTAAACCAGTTTTCCATTACGTATCAGGAGTTTAGGTCGCTCTGTAATTTCCAATTCAGTATTTATTTGTTTTAGCGCAGTCTCAGGCTGAACGCCTGCCTTCGCCTTGACTATTCGATCTCTTTTCAAATAATAACCTGTTGTATCGAAATACTGCAGAATTCCTTTTGCTGTATCGATCGTAACATCCACGTTTGCGTCAGTATTATGAACTCCTCTAACCTGAGGAACAAATGTTACCTTTAGTACGGGACCCTTTGCTAATGTATGATCAATAACCAGAGGAGCCTCCCCCCAACGTTTTACGAGGGACTGAGCTAATTTAATAGCCTCTTCTGTAGTCATTTTTCCATTATCAAGCTTCTTAGATCCATCTTCAGATGGATAAATACGTAATATATGTCCTCCAGCGACACTAATTTGAACTTCATAGAACATTTTCTTGCCATTCCCGGACCAATACTGGAGGCTATCCCCAAACTCAGGTGCTGTACCCCCACCGCTCGACGTAATTTGATTATCACGATTGTCTTTCCAGAGTATATTCATGAAAGATTTCACTTTCGACTGCAATTCTTCCTTATGCACTCGTTTTTCCTTCTTAAATACATGATCCCGAGGTTGATATGGATTTAAATGGTAAAGGTATTCATTGAACAACGGTTCCTTATAACCGATTAAGGTGTTGAAATCGAGCTCATTCGTTAATGATGTTATTATTCGACTCAGTGCTTCCGAAGGAACTTCATTCTTCACATGAGGACCATACATCACGTTGTCGTTTATTTGATGCATCACAGGAACCGTTTTGAGCGTGAAGTTTCGCATCGTTAATAAGTTTTGTCGCTGAATCTTCGTTAGCGTTTCTTTATTATCATCCAATAAGTAACCTAAATAACTTGCTGTTTGTCTCCAAAATGGCTCAGCGCGATTAGATTGAAAGTCGGACAGAATCGTTGGAGATGGATTGAACCAATTAAAATTGTCCATATAGGAAGCCGATTCATAGGCAGCTTTCAAATATTTCCTGCGATATGATGCGGAATTCGAAGCTAGAATATTAGCCAGATCAAAGTCTATTCTTTCAGTATTCATCATTTGCATCTGAACCCACCTGCGTGTGTTATCAAGCTTTTCACTTTGCAGTTGATCCAATTCTTGTTTCAATTCTTTATGCTTCATATATCCATAAACCATAATACCTATCAACAGAAATGCAAATAAAATCGTAGTAATTTTGATTCTGCTAGTCTTATTCAAGTTCTAAGTCTCCGTTTCTAATAAGTAGTAATTCTTATTAAACACTACAGGAAAATAGAAGTCATGCACCAAAATCTGCTAACCCGTGAGTGTACAACTCTCAGCAAGGCACTCATTTTGGGCATGACATCCTTAAAAGAAGACGCAAAATACGATTTGCTGTTGCACTAGCCTGCCCGTCCCTCGGTTTTAAGGGTTTATCTCATATATACTCACTCATTCGCAGGATTTCGTCGCCTTGGAATACAGTTGCTGTTCGGAGAGTAAGCTCATTAGACACCGTTGTACTAATCTTG